>CALWEE010000027.1 GCA_944376975.1 uncultured Lachnospiraceae bacterium | reverse complement strand
GGCATATGGATCTTGCGGGTCTACGCGGACCGGATGCTGTCCGGCCGGTTTGATATATGGCTTCCCATGGCAAAATTCATCCGGGAAAATACCTATTTCCTTGAACCGGATCCGGATAAGACGTTGGTCACGACGGCAACGGCGCCGCCCATCATCGCGGCGGCGGCCTGGAATCATTATAATGGCGGCCTCTACATCCATTCCGGAAGAGGGTTCACGGCGGACGGGTCCGTCAAACCGGATCTTGCCGCGCCGGGCGTCAATGTATACGGACCATTTCCGGGCGGCGGTTACGGGACGAAAAGCGGGACCAGCGTGGCGGCGGCCCACGCGGCGGGAGCGGCGGCCCTGCTCATGGAATGGGGGATCTATGGCCGTTATGTGGAAGACATGGACGGCAACGATATCCGACGCCTGCTGATACGGGGCGCGGTAAGGTCGCCGGTCTATGCCTATCCGGACAGGGGATGGGGCTATGGGATCCTGGATCTTCAAAATACCTTTGAAAGTTTAAGAAATGTGCTGTAGAATAGAGGATACAAAGGAGGAGATGCGCTATGGCATTTATTGACGAATTGAAACAGGGACTGACGGAAGTGGGGAAGACGGTTTACGAAAAGTCGGAACAGTTTATCAGTATCCAGAAATTAAAAATGAAAAGAAATTCACTGAAAAATGAATTGAAAGATACGTACGCGGAGATCGGGAAACAGGTTTTTGAGGAAAGAGAAGCCGGATCGGAATTTTCCGGGGTGATCGTCCAGCTGTGCCAGAAAGTGGAAATGGGACAGGAAGCCATCGCGGAAGTGGACGCTCAGATAAAAGAAGTCAAAGAGCGGGAAGAATACGGCCGGCCGGACGTGACGGACGAACCGCCAAAGGCGGATGAGGTGGTCGTGGAAGTGACGGAGACAGAAGAACCGGCCAAGACGGAAGAACCGGCACGGACAGAGGACGCGCCGGTAAAGGCTGAGGACGCGGTCGAAGATAAGGACGCGCCGGAGGAAGAAACATCCGAGGCGCCCTCCGAAGAAAGGTAACAGGAAAACGCTATGAAACACTGGGGAAAACGGGTCGCTCTGGCCATCGGCGCCCTCTTGCTGCTGATCGTGCTGGCGGCAGGCGGTTACGTCGTGTATATGCAGCTGAATTATTACCGTATTGCCGATCATACCATCCTGACGGTGGAAAACGACCGGCAGGAGAGTGTGGCCGTTGGGGCCGCTTATACGATCGCCACCTACAATATGGGATTCGGCGCTTATGAGCCGGATTATACCTTTTTTATGGATACGGGGGAAATGAAGTCCGGCGAAAAGACCCAGGGCGAACATGCCCGGGCATTGGGTGAAAACAATGTGATCACCAATACCAACGGTTCCATCGATCTTCTCATGGGACTGGACTGCGATTTTTATTTCGTGCAGGAGGCGGACCGGTCGGCGACCCGAAGTTATCATGTGGATCAGGCGGCCATGCTGCGGGCGGCCTTCAATACGTATGGCTATGTGTACTGTTCGGCTTTTCATTCGCCCTATCTGTTCTATCCGTTCACGGAGCCTCATGGCAGCGTGGAAAGCGGCATCGTGACCATGAGCCGATATCATATCGACGCGTCGGAACGCCGGCAGCTTCCGGTATCCACCAGCTTTATCACCAAATTTACCGATCTGGACCGGTGTTTCGTGGTGAACCGTATCCCGACGGATAACGGCAAAGAGCTGGTGCTGATCAACCTGCATCTGTCCGCTTATGATGAAGGCGGAAAGATCCGGCGGCAGCAGCTGGAAATGCTCAACGGCGTCATGGCGGAAGAATACGCCAAGGGCAATTACGTGATCGCCGGCGGCGATTTCAACCACGACATCGCGGGGACCATCGAAGCGTTCCCGTCGGAACAGAAGGTGCCGGGATGGGTCTATCAGCTGTCCGATGAAGATCTGGCGGACGGCCTGTCCTTTGTCGTGCCGGATAACCATCTGGAAGTCCCCAGCTGCAGAGGCGCGGACATCCCTTATGAAAAAGGCGTGGATTATACGGTCACGGTGGACGGTTTTATCGTGTCCGACAACGTGGAGGCATCCGGTGAAGTCATCAACAATGAATTCGCCTATTCTGACCACCAGCCGGTAAAGATGACGTTTACGCTTAAAAAATGATAAATAAGCGGGCGCGTTCCAAAGTTTGGGACGCGCCCGCTTTATTGACGGGACGGACGATCATTTGCTGATATCGATGTAACTGTAAAGGGTATATTTGGAGATACCGAAATACCGGGAGATCTTGTCTCCCGAACGGGTGATGAGGAACGCGCCGGATTCGTTGAGGAAACGCAGGGCTTTCACCTTGTCTTCTTTGTTCATCAAGGCGACCGGTTTGCCCACCAGTTTGACGGACCGGGCGATCAGGTCGTCCAAAAGTTCGTTCACGTTTTGGGGGATCGCCTCCGGCTCATGGGCGTTGTCGCTTTTAAGAAGGGAGTTCAGCGCGGCGTTGGCCATGCTCAGGCCGGTGATATCGTAATTGATGGCCAGGATACCCTGGGGCTGTCCGGAATCGTCCCGAAGATAGATGGTGCTGGATTTTAAGATGCGGCCGTCGGGCGTGCGGGTCAGGTAGCCCAGATGGTCTTTGGCTCCGGAAGGTTTCCTGCGGGAAGCTTCCAGGACCACGTGGGAAGGGCTGTCGCCGGCCTGCCGGTGGGTGACGTGGCCGTTGACCACGTAGACCATGGACTTTTCGATATCTTTGCAGGTCAGGTCGTACAGGACGACTTCGCAGTTTTCGCCGAACTGACGGGCAATGCCGTCGGCGATGGGAATATAGACAGATTTATTAAATGACATGATAGGTCCCTCCGATACTCATTCGTCTCTATGATAGCATAAAAAACCGGATAATGACAACCGGCCCGCTTGAAGATTTGCATAAAAAAAGCTACAATGGTAAATCATAAGGCCGCAGGCTGAGACGGCCCGCGCGGCGAAAAGGCAGGGACGGAAAATGAGCGTATACGACGAACGGATAAACAGGCTGAGACAGGCCATGAAGGAAAAACATATCGACTATTATCTGATACCGACGGCCGACGATCACGCGTCGGAATATGTGGGAGACTATTATAAAGTCCGGAATTATTATGCCGGGTTTACCGGTTCCGCGGGGACCATTGTCATCGGGCAGGCGTTCGCGGGGCTCTGGACAGACGGCCGGTATTTTATACAGGCTGAGGAACAGTTAAAAGGCAGCGGCGTCCGCCTCTTTCCCATGGGCAAGGAAGGCGTTCCGACAGTGGAAGACTATATCAGGGAACATATGCCGGAGGGCGGTGTCCTGGCCTATGACGGCCGTGTAGTGGACAGCGCGTGGGGCGCCCGGATGGAAAAGCTGCTGGCCAAAAAACAGGCCGTTATCCGATGGGAAGACGATCTGGCGGGACAGCTTTGGACAAAACGGCCGGCGCCGGCGTCAAGACCGGTCTACGTCCTGTCCATGGAACAGTGCGGGAAAAGCCGGAAGGAAAAACTGGCCGATCTTCGGGCGAAGATGCAGGAAAAGGACTGCGATCACGCGCTCCTGTCTTCTCTGGACGATATTGCCTGGCTTTTGAACCTGCGGGGAGATGACGTAAAGCATACGCCGGTCTTTCTGGCGTTCATCCTGGCCGATGAAAAAACAGTCCGCCTGTATGGGGCTCCCACGGCTTTTTCACCGGAATTAAAAAAGGAGCTGGCGGCGGACGGCGTGATCGTGCGTCCGTATAATGCCGTTTATGAAGATGTGGAGGCGTTGGATGAGGGGGCGCTGCTTCTGGACGCGGGACGGACCAACGACGCCCTGTTCCGGCGTATCCGGAAAACGGTGCGGGTGAACAAAGCGGACGTTTCCGATTTTATACCGAAAGCGGTCAAAAACGAGACGGAGATAAACAATCTGAGACGGATACATATCGAAGACGGGGCGGCGGTCACCCGTTTCATATACTGGCTGAAGACCCATGTGGGCAAGGAACGCATAACCGAGGCTTCAGCGGCCGCCTGCCTGGATGGGATGCGCCGGCAGATCCGGGGGTATAAAGACGTGAGTTTCGACACGATCAGCGCTTATAAAAGCAACGCGGCCATGATGCACTACAGCGCGGATCCGGAAAATTGCGCCGAGCTGAAAGCGGAAGGAATGCTCCTTGTGGATTCCGGCGGACAGTACGCGGAAGGCACCACCGACATCACCCGGACGATCGTACTGGGAAAGATCAGCGATACGATCCGCAGGCACTACACGCTGACGGTCAAAGCCATGCTCAACCTGGCGTCGGCCCGGTTCCTTTACGGATGCACCGGCTATTCCCTGGATATCCTGGCAAGAGGCCCCCTGTGGGATATGGGCCTGGATTACCGCTGCGGCACGGGTCATGGCGTGGGCTATATGCTCAGTGTCCATGAAGGCCCCAATGCTTTCCGGTGGAAGCAGACCCGGGGAAGCAAGGCCGCCGTCCTGGAAGCCGGCATGGTGACCACCGACGAACCCGGCGTTTATGTGGAAGGCAGCCACGGCATACGCATCGAAAACGAATTGCTCTGCCGCGCGGGCGAAAAGAACGAATACGGCCAGTTCATGTATTTTGAGCCGCTCACCTGGGCGCCCATCGACCTGGACGGCATCGATACCCGGTGGCTGAACGGGGAAGATATCCGCCGGCTCAACGACTATCACCGGCAGGTTTATGAAAAGCTGGCGCCGTATATGGATGACGCGCGGAGGGCATGGCTGAAGGAAGCGACGCGGCCCATAGACGGCTGAAAGGTATTCGACATAATTTGACGACCTTTGTGGACAAAGAAAAACTTCTATGTTATATTGGATTCTATGGGACAGGCAAAAAACGAAAATAGGGCGAATTAAAAAAAGGCAGGTAGGAAAATGAACACTTTAGAACTGGAAAAAATGGCAAATGAAATACGAAAAAGTATTCTGACCGAAGTTCACTGCGCGAAATGCGGGCATCCGGGCGGTTCCTTGTCCGCCGCGGATATGATCACTTATCTGTATTTTGAAGAGCTGAACGTGGATCCGGCGCGTCCGGACATGGAAGACAGGGACCGGTTTGTATTGTCCAAAGGCCATGTGGCTCCGGCTTACTACGCGGCGCTGGCCCACAGAGGCTTTTTCCCTGTGGAAGACCTGAAGACGCTGCGCAAGGTAGGTTCCTACCTTCAGGGTCATCCGGACATGAAAAATACGCCGGGCGTGGATATGTCCAGCGGGTCCCTCGGACAGGGCGTCTCCGCGGCGGTCGGCATGGCGGTCTCAGCCCGGCTGAGCGGCAAAGATTACCGGGTATATACCATGCTGGGCGATGGCGAGATCCAGGAAGGCCAGGTGTGGGAAGCGGCCATGTTCGCGGGTTCGCGCAAGCTGGATAACCTGACGTTGATCGTTGACAATAACGGGCTCCAGATCGACGGGAACATTGCCGATATCTGTTCGCCGTATCCTATAGATAAAAAATTTGAAGCGTTCGGTTTCCATGTGATCCAGATCGACGGGCACGACTTTGACCAGATCAAGGCGGCTTTTGATGAAGCGAAAGCGACCAAGGGCATGCCGACGGCCATCATCGCCAAGACGGTCAAAGGCAAAGGCGTATCCTTTATGGAAAACGAGGCGGGCTGGCACGGAAAGGCCCCCAATGATGAACAGTACGAAAAAGCTATGGAAGAATTAGAGAAAGCAGGTGAAGCGCTGTGCCGGAAGTAAAGAAGATCGCGACACGAGACGGTTATGGAGAAGCGTTGGTCAAACTGGGAGCGGAGCATGAAGACATTGTTGTCCTGGACGCGGACCTGGCGGAGGCCACGAAGACAAACTTATTCAAAAAAGCATTTCCGGAAAGACATATCGACTGCGGTATCGCGGAAGCCAACATGATCGGCATCGCGGCCGGCCTGGCGGCGACGGGCAAGGTGCCTTTCGCCAGCACGTTCGCCATGTTCGCGGCCGGAAGGGCGTTTGAGCAGATCCGCAACAGCGTGGGTTATCCCTGCCTGAACGTGAAGATATGCGCCAGCCACGGCGGCATCTCCGTAGGCGAAGATGGGGCGACCCATCAGTGCAATGAAGATTTTGCCCTTATGCGGGCCATACCGGGCATGGTCGTTTTAAATCCGTCGGACGCGGTGGAAGCGGCGGCGGCCGTTCAGGCGATCTACGACTATAACGGACCGGTCTATATGCGGCTCGGACGGCTGGCTGTGCCGGTGATCAACGATAGGGCGGACTATCATTTTGAACTGGGCAAAGGCGTGATCCTCCGGGATGGCCGGGATCTGACGATCGTAGCCACGGGCCTGTGCGTCGATCCGGCGCTGAAAGCGGCGGATAAGCTGGCGGCTGACGGCATCCATGCCCGGGTCATCAATATCCATACGATCAAACCGTTGGATGAGGACCTGATCGTGGCAGCGGCCAAAGAAACCGGACGCGTATTCACGGTGGAAGAACATTCCGTGATCGGCGGACTGGGAAGCGCGGTATGCGAGGCTCTGAGCGAAAAAGCGCCTGCGAAAGTGACCCGGATCGGCGTTAAAGACGTATTCGGCGAGTCCGGACCCGCGGCGCAACTTCTGGCGAAATATGGGCTGGACGGGGACGGCGTTTATCGTCAGATCAAAGAAAATCTGTAAACAAGGGTGTATCAAGGGGATCCTGCGGGTGCAGGGTTCCCTTTTCCTGCTTTTAAGGGCAGGGCCTTAAACGGCGGAGGCAAACGGAGTAAAAACGGAAAAATGAAGGATAATAAAACCTGTACGCTGCTTTTGGCGGCGCTCATCATCTTGGCGCTGACGGCCTGCGGCCCGTTCCGGGCCCATTCTCCCGTCCAGGAAACAACCGGCGCGGAAAGCGGATTCATCGAAGAAAGTCCGGAAGAAGACCCGAACGGCGTCTACGATCTTCTGGAGGATCGGACGCGGAACGAAGACCTGATCGCGATAGGCTTTGTCGCGGGCGGCATGGATTCCGGCTACATATTGGATATGTCCGAGTCCATACGCTCTTTTTTGAATCAGGCCAACGGCTATGAACTGACGGTGCTGGACGCCCATATGGATGCCAAAAGTCAGCAGGAGAGCGCGGGAAGCCTTATAGAAAGCGGCGTGGACTATCTGATCATCCTGCCCATGCCCGGGACAGACTGGAACGGTGTCCTTAAAAAAGCCCGCGACGCCGATATTCCCGTTATCTTTGTCGGAGATGTTCCCGATGGCGTGGATGAGGCGCTGTACCTTTCGGCCGTGACGGGCGATGCCGAGGCGGAAAGCCGGATGGCCCTGGAATGGCTGTACGGGTATTTTGATGAGGATGGACCGGCGCGCCTGGTCGGCGTGACCGTGGACGAAAGCGTCCTGGATCATGGCGAACGGCTGGATCATTTTCTGGAGACCGCCCGGTCGGAAAAGGGCTGGGAATACGAAACCCTCGATCTTAAAAAAGGCGATACGGCTTCCACGAAAGCGGCGATCGAAGCGTGTCTGGCCGCGGACAGCCAAGAACATCTGGTCATCGTCTGCGCCGACAGCGGCGCGGCGGAACAGACGGTCCTGGCTCTGGAAGAAACGGACTTTACGGATACCGGCGCCAACAGTCGCCCGTTGGTGATCACCTTTGAAAGCACGAAGACGATACGGGAATGGGTAGAAGACGGCCAGATAGCCATGGCCGTAGACAGCCGGACAGATTATGGGTCGGCGTTGGATACGCTGATCCGCGGGGATATATCCGGAGACACGCCTGAAAAAGCGATCCGGTTGACGCCCGGACAGGTTTACGATCCGATCCGGTCCGCGAGCAGAAAAGATTTGCTATCCGGAAAATCAGATGCTATAATAGCAAAAGCACGGATGTTCGACTGAAAATTTGAAAGTTGAGGAATAACATGGCATCACATAAAGAATATATCAAAATACGGGGAGCGCGGGAACACAACCTGAAAAACGTGGACGTGGATATCCCCAGGAATGAGCTGGTCGTACTGACCGGGTTGAGCGGCTCCGGGAAATCTTCCCTGGCTTTCGATACCATTTACGCGGAAGGCCAGAGACGGTATATGGAGTCCCTTTCCTCTTACGCGAGACAGTTCCTCGGGCAGATGGAAAAGCCCAACGTGGAAAGCATTTCCGGACTTCCGCCGGCCATTTCCATCGACCAGAAGTCTACGAACCGGAATCCCCGGTCCACGGTGGGAACGGTGACGGAGATCTACGACTATTTCCGGCTGCTTTACGCCAGAGTCGGCATCCCCCATTGCCCGAAGTGCGGTAAAGAGATCAAAAAACAGACGGTGGACCAGATGGTGGACGCGATCCTGGCTTTGCCGGAGCGGACAAAGATCATGCTGATGGCTCCCGTTGTCCGGGGGCGCAAAGGCCAGCATGTGAAGATATTCCAGCAGGCGAAGCGCAGCGGGTATGTCCGCGTCCGGGTGGACGGCAGTCTGTACGATCTGTCGGAAGAGATCGCGTTAGATAAGAACAAAAAACATTCCATTGAGATCGTGGTGGATCGTCTGGTGGTGCGGGAAGGCATCGAAAAGCGTCTGACCGATTCTCTGGAGACGACGCTGAAACTGGCGGACGGGCTTGTCATCGTGGATGTGGCGGACGGCGATCCGCTCACGTTCAGCCAGAGCTTTTCCTGTCCGGACTGCGGCGTCAGCTTTGATGAGATCGAGCCAAGGAGCTTTTCCTTCAACAATCCCTTTGGCGCCTGTCCGGTCTGTCACGGGCTTGGTTATAAGATGGAGTTTTCGGAAGACCTGATGATACCGGACCGGTCGCTGAGCATAGAAGAAGGCGCGATCGCCGTCATGGGATGGCAGTCCGCCAACGATCCGTCAAGCTTTACCCACGCCCTTCTTTCCGCGCTGGCGCAGGCTTACGACTTTGACCTGAGCACGCCTTTTAAGGATTATCCGAAAGAGATACAGGATGTGATCATCCACGGGACCAACGGACGGGAAGTCAAGGTCCATTACAGAGGCCAGAGAGGCGAAGGCGTTTACGATGTGGCTTTTGAAGGGCTGATACGGAACGTGGAACGGCGGTATCGGGAAACCGGATCCGAGCTGACCCGGCAGGAATATGAGAATTTCATGATGATCACGCCGTGCCCGGAGTGCGGCGGAAAACGTCTGAAAAAGGAATCCCTGGCGGTGACCGTGGCGGGAAAGAACATCGCGGAAGTGACGGAAATGTCCATTGCCGACCTTTACGTGTTCATGGAGCATCTGGACTTGTCGGAACATCAGATGCTCATCGGAAGCCCGATCATCCGGGAGATCCGGGCCCGTCTGGGCTTTTTGGTGGATGTGGGGCTGGATTATCTCATGCTTTCCCGGGCGACGGCCACCCTTTCCGGAGGCGAAGCGCAGCGTATCCGGCTGGCGACCCAGATCGGTTCCGGCCTGGTGGGCGTGGCCTATATCCTGGACGAGCCCAGCATCGGCCTGCACCAGCGGGACAACGACAAGCTCCTTCGGACCCTTAAAAACCTCCGGGATCTGGGGAACACCCTGATCGTGGTGGAGCATGACGAAGATACCATGCTGGAAGCGGACCACATCGTGGATGTGGGGCCAGGGGCCGGTTCCCACGGCGGCGAGATCGTGGCTGCCGGGACCGCGCGGGATATCATGGACGATCCAAGATCCATCACCGGCGCCTATCTGAGCGGACGCGTCAAGATACCGGTGCCCAAAAGCCGGCGCAAGCCTTCCGGCTATTTAAAGATCGTGGGCGCTCAGGAAAACAACCTGAAAAATATCGATGTGGACATTCCGCTGGGCGTGTTCACCTGCGTGACCGGCGTGTCCGGTTCCGGGAAAAGCTCGCTTGTCAATGAGATTCTGTACAAACGGCTGGCACGGGACCTGAACCGGTCACGGACGATACGGCCGGGCAAGCATAAGGATATCCTGGGGATGGATCAGCTGGACAAAGTGATCAACATCGACCAGTCGCCCATCGGACGGACGCCCCGATCGAACCCGGCGACTTACACCGGCGTGTTCGACATGATAAGAGAGCTGTTCGCGGCGACCACGGACGCCAAGGAACGGGGCTATAAAAAAGGCCGTTTCAGTTTCAACGTCAAAGGCGGCCGATGCGAGGCCTGCTCCGGCGACGGTATCATCAAGATCGAAATGCACTTCCTTTCCGATATTTACGTTCCCTGTGAAGTCTGTCACGGGAAACGGTACAACAGGGAAACGCTGGAAGTGAAATATAAAGGCAAAAATATTTATGACGTACTGGATATGACGGTGGAGGAGGCGCTGACGTTTTTTGAGAACGTGCCCTCTATCCGGCGAAAACTGGAGACGTTAAACGACGTGGGGCTTTCCTATATCAAGCTGGGACAGCCTTCCACGACCCTTTCCGGCGGCGAAGCCCAGCGGGTGAAGCTGGCCACGGAATTGAGCCGGCGCAGTACCGGACGGACGATCTATATCCTGGACGAGCCGACCACCGGCCTGCATTTCGCGGACGTCCACAAACTGGTGGAGATCCTGCAAAGGCTGACGGAAGGCGGCAACTCGGTGGTCGTCATCGAGCACAATCTGGATGTGATCAAAACGGCGGATCACATCATCGATATCGGTCCGGAAGGCGGAGATAGGGGCGGCACGATCGTGGCCAGCGGCACGCCGGAAGAAGTGGCCGATCAGCCGGCGTCGTATACCGGAAAATATATCCGCAAATATTTGGATCGGGCGAAGGCCTGACAGAAACAGAGATAAATTCAGGAGGAAACGCTTCATGAACAGAGAGATGATCATTGTTCTGGATTTCGGCGGCCAGTATAACCAGCTTATCGCCCGCCGTGTCCGGGAAAACCATGTATATTGCGAGGTCCATCCCTATACGCTGTCCCTGGAGGCGATCAAAGCCATGGCTCCTAAGGGGATCATTTTCACCGGCGGGCCCAACAGCGTCTATGGCGAGGATTCTCCCCGCTACGCCAAGGAAATTTTTGAACTGGGCATTCCCATCTTAGGGATCTGCTACGGATCCCAGTTGATGGCTTACCTTCTCGGCGGCCGCGTGGAGACGGCGCCGGTCAGCGAATATGGCCACACGGAGGTAACGGTGGATACGGCCTCCCGTTTGTTTGAAGGCGTTTCGCCGACGACCGTATGCTGGATGAGCCATACAGACTATATCGCCCAGGCGCCGGAAGGCTTTAAGATCACCGCCCATACGCCGGTATGTCCGGTCGCCGCCATGGAATGCGCGGAGCGAAAGCTGTACGCGACCCAGTTCCATCCGGAGGTCCTTCACACGAAGGAAGGTTCCCGTATGCTTTCCAATTTCGTATATCATGTGTGCGGCTGCGCGGGGGACTGGAAGATGGATTCCTTTGTGGAGCAGTCGATCCGGCAGATCCGGGAAAAAGTGGGAAGCGGACGGGCGCTGTGCGCCCTTTCCGGAGGCGTGGATTCTTCCGTGGCCGCGGTCCTCATGGCCAAAGCCATCGGCAAACAGCTCACCTGCGTCTTCGTGGACCATGGCCTTCTCAGGAAAGATGAGGGCGACGAAGTGGAAGCCGTTTTCGGCCCGGACGGCCCTTATGACCTGAACTTTATCCGTGTCAACGCACAGGAACGTTTTTATGAAAAGCTTGCCGGCGTAACGGAACCGGAGGATAAACGGAAGATCATCGGCGAAGAATTCATCCGCGTATTTGAAGAAGAAGCGAAGAAGATCGGAGCGGTGGATTTCCTTGTCCAGGGCACGATCTATCCGGATGTGATCGAATCCGGCCTGGGCAAATCGGCGGTGATCAAGTCCCACCACAATGTGGGCGGCCTGCCGGACTATGTGGATTTTAAGGAGATCATCGAACCGCTGCGCCTGCTGTTTAAAGACGAGGTGCGCAACGCCGGAAGAGAACTGGGCATTCCGGAATATCTGGTCAGCCGTCAGCCTTTCCCCGGTCCGGGTCTTGGCGTGCGGATCGTCGGAGAAGTCACAGCCGACAAGGTGCGCATTGTCCAGGAGGCGGACGCCATCTACCGGGAAGAGATCGCCAAAGCCGGCGTGGACAAAAACCTGGGTCAGTACTTCGCGGCCCTTACGAATATGCGGTCCGTCGGCGTCATGGGCGATGGCCGTACCTATGACTACGCGGTCGCTCTGCGCGCCGTGCTCACCAGTGATTTCATGACCGCGGAAGCTGCCCGGATGCCCTGGGAAGTGCTCGCGAAGGTGACAAACCGGATCGTCAATGAAGTGAAGGGCGTAAATCGGGTGCTTTACGACTGCACCGGAAAACCGCCGGCCACGATCGAGTTTGAGTAGCTCAGGGATTTGGCTAATCTACGTTAAACTGCTATAAGAATAATAATTATAATAAAGACTTTTTTGAAAGCTGTAAAAATCTACGTTGAATTTTACAGCTTTCTGTGTATAATAAAAGTAGCAGAAATAATATGAGATCAAGGAAGGGGCTGAAAGAATATGGCAAATATTTTACCAGT
>CALWEE010000026.1 GCA_944376975.1 uncultured Lachnospiraceae bacterium | reverse complement strand
CGGGACGTTTATACGCGTGTTATCTACGGAACGCGGATCGATATGGCCATCGGTATTTTCGCCATGATCGTCCCGGCGGTCACCGGAACTTTGATCGGATTGTGCGCCGGATATTACGGCAAAAAAGTGGACGCGGTCCTGATGCGTATACTGGACGTGATCACAGCTTTCCCGTTCATCATCCTGGTCATCGCCATTGTGGCCATCATTGGGGCCGGCCTGAGAAATATGTTCATCGCCATCTGGTGCGTCGGGTGGAAAGATTACGCGAAACTGGTCCGCAGCGAAGTGCTTTCCGAGAAAAATATGGAGTATGTCGCGGCGGCCAAAACGCTGGGATTTTCCAACAAACGCATCATGCTCCGCCACATCCTGCCCAATGTCATTGACGGCGCTTTTGTCTACGCCATTTCGGATATCATGATGTGTATGATGGTCGGAGCGTCCTTAAGTTTCCTCGGGCTGGGCGTATCGGCGCCTACACCGGAATGGGGCGCGATGATAACCGGCGGACGGCCTTTCTTAACAAGCGCCTGGTGGATCTCGGTGTTCCCGGGCCTGGTACTGGCGGTCACCGGTGTGGCGATCAGCTTTGTGGGCAAGGGCGTCGCGGAAAAGGTGAAATCGAAATAGGGGTGGCGGAATGGAAGATATATTAAAAGTTGAAAATCTGAAAACAGACTTTATAGACGGAAACCAGATCGTCCATGCCGTAAATGATGTCAGCTTTGCGATACGGGAAGGCGAGACCTTCGGACTGATCGGCGAGAGCGGATGCGGCAAGAGCGCCACGTGCCGTTCCATCATCGGCCTTTTGAAAGAAAACGGCAGGATCTCTGGCGGAAAGGTCATCTATAAGGGAAAAGATATTTCAAAAATGCGTTTCCGGGAGATGCAGAAGATCCGGGGGCATGAGATCGGGATGGTATTCCAGGAGCCGATGACCACTTTGAATCCGGTGGTCAAGATCGGCGTTCAGCTGACCGAGTCCCTTCCGGAAAAAATGAGCAAAGAAGATAAGAGAAAGCGGGCGATCGAACTTCTGAAAATGGTGGGGATCTCTGACGCGCAACAGCGGCTTCAGGCATATCCGCACCAGCTTTCAGGAGGTATGCGCCAAAGAGTCATGATCGCGATCGCTCTCGCGGCAGGGCCCAAGCTGCTCCTGGCCGATGAGCCGACAACGGCTCTGGATGTGACGATACAGGATCAGGTGCTGAAGCTTTTGATGAAGCTGAAACAGGAACTGGGGATGAGCATGATCCTCGTTACCCATGACCTGGGCGTGGCCGCCCAGACCTGCGACCATATCGCGGTCATGTATGCCGGCCAGATCGTGGAGGAAGCTTCCGTTCACGAGATTTTTAAACGGCCGAGGAATCCTTATACTTACGGACTTATGTGTTCCCTTCCGGTCAAGCACCGGAAAGATGAGAAGCTGGTCCCCATAGACGGCATGCCGCCCAACCTGAAAGCATTGCCGAAGGGATGCGCGTTTGCCCCAAGATGCCGTTACTGTGAAAAGATCTGTCTGGAAACGACGCCGGAACTTCAGGAGATCGGACCGGGACATAAGACGCGATGCCATCAGTGGGAAAAACTGAAGGATGTACATGGTATGGTAGAGGGGGCGATCTGAATATGGCACAAGATCAGAAAATGCTTTTGAGCGTGCGGGATCTGACGACACTTTTCCCGATCCGGCAGACGATATTTGAAAAAGTCCAGAGAAAGCCCCAGAAATACATCCGGGCCGTTTCCGGCGTAAGCCTGGATATCCGGAAAGGGGAAACGGTCGGCCTGGTCGGCGAAAGCGGATGCGGGAAAAGTTCGCTGGCGAAGACTTTGATCCGACTCAACGATCCCACATCGGGCATCATTGATTTCGCGGGGATCGGCGATCTGGCCAACGCGAAGCGAAAGGATCTGCGGAAGATGCACAGAAAGATCCAGATGGTCTTTCAAGATCCCTATTCTTCCCTGAATCCCCGGATGACGATCCGTTCCATGTTCTACGAGATCCTGTCCGTGTACGACCTGTGCGACCGGACGGAATATGAACAGAAGACAAAAGAGATCCTGCATATGGTCGGTATGCCGGACGATATACTGGACCGGCGGCCATCCGCTTTTTCAGGCGGGCAAAGGCAGCGTATCGGAATCGCCCGGGCGCTGATCATGGAACCGGAACTGCTCATCGCCGATGAGCCGGTATCCGCGCTGGATATGTCCATACAGGCCCAGATCATCAATCTTTTGATGGAACTGAAGACAAAGATGGACCTGACCATGCTTTTCATATCCCATGATCTTCGGGTCATGCGGTATATATCGGATCGGGTCGTGGTCATGTATCTTGGAAAGATCATGGAAGAGGGGCCGACGGATGAGATGTTCTCGGAGCCGCATCATCCGTATACGGATATACTGATCCACGCGGCGCCGCTGATGAACCCGGAGATACGGGAGCGGAACTACACGATCGAAGGCGAGACGCCAAGCCCGATCGATATCCCGTCCGGATGCTGTTTCCATCCCCGGTGTCCCTACGCGACGGAAGAATGCCGCAAAAAAGAACCTGAACTGCGGACCTTCAAAGACGCCCATGGCAACATGCGGCAGCTGGCCTGTCATTTTCCGCTGAACAGAGAAAAAATGTGTCCATGACCCGGCGTTTGTGTTAAGATGGAGGAGGTATACGATCGATATCTTGCATTTTACGAGGAGAAGGGTTTATGAAAGCGTTTGAAGAAAAAGCGGCGGCAGCCATGGAGCGTTATCATGTTCCGGGCGTCGCCCTGGCAGTTACGGACAAGGATCAGGTTTTATATGAATATACCGCCGGCGTACGGGACAGGGAAAAAGACCTGCCGGTGATGCCAGAGACCCGTTTTGTCATGGCGTCCTGCACGAAATCCATGACGTCGGCGCTGGTCGGCCTGCTTGCCGACCGGGGCGTCGTGGACCTGGATACGCCGGTACGGACATACGCGAAAGATTTTGACATGTTCGATCCGGCCGCGCGGGAGGGGATCACCTTCAGGGATATCCTGTGCCACCGCAGCGGTCTGGGCGCTCATGACGGCATGTGGCCGTCCGGTCTGGACCACCGGGAATTTTTAAGGCGGCTGGGTCATCTTAAGCCGAACCTGCCTTTCCGGTATCGGCCTCAGTACAGCAACGTCATGTTCACCGCAGCAGGCTACATCTGCGAGCAGGCGGCGGGAAGGCCATGGAAGGCCATGATCGAGGAGGAATTCTTTAAGCCCCTGGGCATGGCGGGCGCCGGCCTTTCGGCGAAGGCGATGGGAAAGATGGAAGACCATGCCATCGGTTATGAATGGCGGGACGGAAAGCTTTCGCCCATGCCGGAATGGGAGATGGAAGGGGCGGAACCGGCGGCCGGCCTGTGTGCCAGTTTGAGGGACATGGAGAAATGGATCCGGTTCCAGCTGGCGGACGGCGTGTTTGAGGGCCGGCGGATCGTGTCGGAAAAGCAGATGAAACAGATGCACGCGCCCCAGATGGCCCGCGCGTTCGCGCCGTGGGTATTTGACGAGCTGCCGGATGTGGGCGGCTACGGCCTGGGCTGGGTCGTTCGGACCTACAGAGGACAGGTCATGATCTATCATCATGGGGAGATCGAAGGGTACTGCAGCCTTCAGGTGCTTCTGCCGGGGCTTGACCGGGCGGTGGTCATGATGGCCAACAAACACAGCAGCTGCCACGGTTTCTTTTACACGCTGCTGTTCCCGCTGATCGACCGGATGATGGGCATAGAAGACGCGCCGTCATGGGATGAGCGGATATGGCGGCAGGCGGAAAAAGTCGCGCCGGTTTATGTGTCCCATCTGGAAAAAGCACCGAAAGACCGGCTGGACGCGCCTTTTGAGAAAGCGGCGTTCCTTGGCGATTATGTGGATGAAGCCTATGGCGCCGTCCATGTACGGGAAGACAGCCGCGGGCTGATCCTGGATTTCCATGGACAGGCGCTGCCCATGGAGCCGTTGGGCGGCAGTCTGTTCAAGGTCGAAGACCTGAAAGAAGATACGTTGTTTTTGACATTGCCTGTTTGGTTTGAAAAAGGCGATCGAGAGGAACCGAAACTGTCTATATTGCTGGAACCATTGACAGACCCGGTCGTTTTCCGGAAGATCTCCGGAGAAAACGGCTGAGTCGGATAAGATACCGGGACAGGGAGCTCCTGTCCCGGCCTCTCTCCGGCGCTTGACAATGACGGACAGAACGTGATATAAAAAAATCATATGAAATGGCTGAAACTCTTTGCGGGGATGACGGACCGGACGTCCGGAATATGCCTGTAAGGAGTTTTTTTAGAACATCGCGGCACCACCGGAAGCCGCGGGAAAATGGAGAGGGACGTTATGGAAGAAAAAAAGGAAAAACGATCCGGGATACAGAAGTTTTTCGACGCCATATCCGAGTGCATCATGCCGTTGATGCCGATCCTGATCGGCATCGGTTTTATACGTATCCTTTTGCTGCTGGGCGGCATGAGCGGCCTTCTGGACGAGCAGAGTTCCACCTATATCGTGCTGGACTTCGCCTCCGACACAGGCTTTCATTTCCTTCCGGTATTCGTCGGCGCTTCGGCGGCGAAACGGGCCGGAGCCAACATGGGTCTGGGCATGCTGATGGGCGCCGTCTTCATCCATCCGTCGTTTATCGGGCTGGTGGAGGAAGGGGCCCAACTGTCCATATTCGGCATTCCCGTTTATCCGACCACCTATTCCACGTCCATCTTTCCGGCGCTGATCACCGCCTGGGTCATGGCGCCGGTGGAAAAGTTCATCGCGAAAAAGTCGCCCGACGCCCTTCGGGTCGTGCTGGAACCGTTCCTCACGCTGATGATCATGATCCCGCTGGCGTTGTGCGTCCTGGGGCCCATCGGGGCGTTCGCCGGACAATACCTGGCGGAGGGCGTGATGTGGCTTTACGATAAGACCGGATTTATCAGCGTGTCGCTCCTGGCGGGCTGCTATTCCCTGCTGGTCATGACCGGCGTACATATGTCCCTGCCGCCTTATCGGCTTCATACGCTGGCGTCGTTGGGATACGAGCCCATCGTCTGTACGGCGACGGTCATCAGCAACCTGAACCAGGGAGCGGCGGCCATAGGCGTGGCGCTGAAGACAAAAGATACGCAGGTGCGGGCAACGGCATATTCCGCCGCCTTTTCCGCCATTGTCGCGGGCATTACCGAACCGGCCATGTACGGCGTGAACGTGCGTTTCCGGAAGCCGCTTTACGCGGCCATCATCGGCGGCCTGTGCGGCGGGGCGGTGGCCGGTTTCGGGAAAGTGGCCTGCTATGAAGTTTTCGGGAGCGCGGGCATCTTCGCGCTGCCCACGTTCATATCGACGAATTTATCCAATCTGATCTGGATGCTGGCAGGCGTCCTGGTCGGTTTCGGACTGACGCTGGCGATCACCCTGATCACCTATAAAGATGAAAACAGATCAAACAGGGAGGAAGAAAAAGATGGGATCTGAAAGGAAAGCGTTGTTTTTTGACATTGACGGAACGATCAGCGATTTCGACGGAACGGTTTCGCCGCTGACGGTCGAGGCGCTCAAATTGGCCAAAGAAAAGGGACATTATCTGTTCGTCTGTACCGGGCGGCCCAAATGCCACGTGGACCTGAGCCTGCTTCCGGGTGAATATGACGGCATGATCAGCTGCGCCGGCGCCCTTGTGGAATATCAGGGGAAAAGGATCAAAGATCTGGTCATCCCGAAGAAAGACCTGATCCGGCTGGATGATATCCTGAAAAAAGAAGGCATCTATTATCTGGTGCAGTGCGCGGACCGGGTGGCCTATGAAGAAGCGGATGAACAGAAGATCCGGGAGGCCATGGTGGCGCGGCGGATGTTTTCCCTTCCGCCGGAGCTTGCCGAAGTGCTGGAGCGGGGCAACATGACCGTGAAAAGCTACCGGGATATGGAAGACGCCGAGAAGATCATGTATTTTGGTTCCAAACTTTCGGTGGACGAACTGGCGGCGCTTCTGGGACCGGATTTTTCCATCGCCCTTTCCAGTATGGAGCCGTCGGGAACGACCAAAGGCGAGATCGCCCTTTCGACCATGACCAAATCCCTCGGCATGGAGACCATGCTCCAACATATCGGCGTGGCCCGGGAAGACAGCTTCGCCTTCGGAGACAGCATGAACGATATGGATATGCTGGAATACGCCCAGGTGGGCGTGGCCATGGGCAACGCGGCGGACTATGTGAAGGCTTCCGCCGATTACGTGACCCGTTCCGTGGCGGAGGGCGGCATCTATGAGGCGATGAAACACTGGGGACTGATCTGACGCCGGTTCCCGGTATTTTCCGCGTATTCCAAGGCTAAGGCGGCTGCCGAAAGATTTTTGAAAGTGCTTGACAAACATAATGAATCATAGTAAGATATCACCGTTGCTGATATTTCGGCAGCGCGGGCCCAGATAGCTCAGTTGGTAGAGCAGAGGACTGAAAATCCTCGTGTCACTGGTTCGATTCCGGTTCTGGGCATTTCAGGGAAACGGCAGCGTTCCCTTTTATATATCCTGCGGGTGTAGTTCAATGGTAGAACACCAGCCTTCCAAGCTGGATACGTGGGTTCGATTCCCATCACCCGCTTACGCGCGAGTGGCTCAGTGGTGGAGTATCGCCTTGCCAAGGCGAGGGTCGCGGGTTCGAATCCCGTCTCGCGCTCACCAAAGTCCTGAAGTTTGCTTCAGGACTTCTTTCGTTTCGCGGGAAAATACGCCGGTCATCCCGCGGGATACAAGCGGGGAAGGAGCGATGGCATGAAACCGGTCCCATTGTCAGAAACGTCCATCCAAAGCGGGATGGATCGATATAAGAACGTGTTCACCTTTCATATTTATCCGTCCGTGGCGTCCACCAACGACACGGCCCGGGACATGGCGGCCGCCGGTCAGGCGGAAGGCGCGGTCGTCCTGGCGGAGCGGCAGACGCGGGGAAGGGGCAGACAGGGGCGGCCTTTCTTCTCGCCGGAAGGCACGGGCATCTATATGAGCCTGCTCCTGCGCCCGGATCCGGAACAGTCCCGGCCGGAACTGCTGACCACGGCGGCGGCGGTGGCCGTGGCGAAGGCCATTGAAGAAGTGACCGGGAAGCAGGCGGGCATCAAGTGGGTCAACGATGTGTTCATAGACGGGAAAAAAGTGTGCGGCATCCTGACGGAAGGCGCTTTTGACGGCCGTGCCGGCAAGCTGGCCTACGCGGTGGTGGGCATCGGCGTCAACGTGCGTCCGCCGGAGAACGGGTTCCCGGGGGAACTGGCCGAGACGGCGGCCGGCCTGTCCGACGGCGGGGACGGGGATGTCCGCGGCCGGCTCATCGGAAAGATACTGGAAAAATACTGGGGATACTATAAGGCGCTGCCGGAAAAAGCATTTTACGCCGATTATAAAGAACGGTCGATCCTGACAGGCAAGCCGGTCACTTTCCAGTCGGGCCAGGAGACGGGCCAGGGGATGGCGCTGGATATCGATCCGGATTTCGCCCTGATCGTCAGGGACGATAAGGGGCATATACGTCGGCTGATCTCCGGCGAGGCCCGGGCGAAGCTGGCTTGACAGGGCGGCGAAAAGAATGGTATCGTTAAAGGCGAAAGGATGGTGACAGTTTGTGGATCTGATGCGGGAAACCATACAGAAGGCGGCGGGCGAGATCGCGTCTTACTGTTCAACAGAGGAAGTTTTTGCCATAAAAAAAGGGAAGCACCTTCCCAGCAGACGGGTGATCATCAGTCTGATCAAGGAGATACGCCGTATCGTGTTCCCGGGATATTTCGGCTCGGAAGACTTGACGGCGACAGATCCGGAATATTTTATCGGATATATGATGAGCGAGGTTTATGTAAACTTAAAAGAGCAGATACGCATGGCCCTCATCTATGACAATGATTGTTACTGCCGGGACTGCGAGGAAAAGATCTGCGAAAAGGCGGACGAGATATGCGCGTATTTTTTCAGCCGGCTGCCCTATATCCAGCAGATGCTGATCAAAGACGTGCAGGCGGGCTATGACGGCGACCCGGCGGCAAAGAGCAAGGAAGAGATCATTTTCTCCTATCCGGGACTGTTCGCCATCTACGTTTACCGGCTGGCCCATGAACTGTATCTGAAAAATGTGCCGCTCATCCCGAGGATCATGACAGAGTACGCCCACAGCGGAACGGGTATCGACATCAACGCCGGGGCCACGATCGGGGAATATTTTTTCATAGACCATGGGACCGGCATCGTTATCGGCGAGACGACGGTGATCGGCGATCACGTGAAACTGTATCAGGGCGTGACGCTGGGCGCTTTGTCCACCCGGAGCGGGCAGCAGCTGAGCGGCGTCAAACGGCATCCCACCATCGGCAACAATGTGACGATCTATTCCGGTTCCTCCATTCTGGGCGGCGAGACGGTGATCGGCGACGACGCGGTCATTGCCGGCGGCGCGTTCATCACCAGTTCGGTACCCGCGCGGACAAAGGTCAGCGTGAAGAATCCGGAACTGACGTTCAAACAGCCGAGGGATATGAGCAAAAAAGAAATATGGGAATAGATTTATTGACATATGACAATAATAAGCCTATAATAAGTGGGAAAGGAGTGATCTCATGGCGCGTCCGAGCAAATGCCGGCGGGTCTGCCGGATGCCCCGCTGCCGGGAGTTTGTAAGCCTTGGCGGACCGGGCGATACGGAAAACAGTCTGATGCTTTCCGTGGAAGAGTATGAGACACTCCGTCTGATCGATCACGCGGGCATGACACAGGAAGCCTGCGCCAGTCAGATGAACGCGTCGCGGACCACGATCCAGTCCCTGTACGCATCGGCCAGACGCAAGCTGGCCCGGTTTGTCGTGGAGGGCGGACGTCTGCGCATTGAAGGCGGCCATTTCGAGATATGCGGCCGTGACTGCGTCCAGTTTGGTCAGAGTCATTTGAAAGGAGATCGTCATATGAAAATCGCGGTAACTTATGAAAACGGACAGGTATTCCAGCATTTTGGTCACACACAGGCGTTTAAGATCTATACGGCGCAGGACGGCAAAGTGACCGCTTCGGAAGTGGAAGACACCAACGGAAGCGGACATGGCGCCCTGGCCGGGTTTTTAAAAGAACGGGGCGTGGACGTGCTCATCTGCGGCGGCATCGGGGCCGGAGCCAAGAACGCGCTGGCCGAGGCGGGCATACAGCTTTATGCCGGGGCCTGCGGCGACGCGGACGCTCAGGTGGCTTCCTTCCTGGAGGGCAATCTTACCTACGATCCGAATACGGAATGTCATCATCACGACCATGAAGACGGGCATCACTGCCATGGCCATGAAGGCGGCCATGGATGCGGCGGCCACGGCAGCTGCCATTAAGGCTGACAACGTTTGTATGAAGGGCGGCAGACGGGAATTTTCCCGCTGCTGCCTTTTTTGGCGGTATAAGCGGCATTTACAATCCGGCGATTTGCCTGTATACTGGGACTATCGAAATCTGGGGAGCAAGAGCGATGAACATATTACTGGCGGCGATCAACGCGAAATATATCCATTCCAACCTGGCGGTGTACAGTTTAAAGGCCAACGGGGGCGAATGGGCGGATCAGGTGACGATCCGGGAATTTACGATCAATCAGCGAACGGGGGATATATTGGAACAGCTGTACAGGGAACAGCCGGATATCCTCTGTTTTTCCTGTTATATATGGAACATACGCATGATCATGGAGCTTGGCGGACTGCTTTTTCGCGTCCTTCCGGGCGTACGCGTCTGGCTTGGCGGGCCGGAAGTGTCCTTTGACGCGAAGGAACGGCTGGCGGCCTGTCCCTGGCTGGAGGGCGTCATGCTGGGTGAAGGGGAAGATACGTTCCGGGAACTTCTGGAAGCCTTTAACGGCGCGCGGGATATGGCGTCGGTGTCCGGCGTCGCCTACCGGGACAAAACGGGACAGATCATAAGCCGCCCCCGGGAAGCCTACGTCGATATGGACCGGCTGGTCTTCCCCTATGCCGGCATCGACCGGTTCCGGCATAAGATCGTCTATTACGAATCCAGCAGGGGCTGTCCCTTCGCCTGCAGCTACTGCCTGTCGTCGGTGGAAAAAAAGGTCCGGTTCAGGAATACCGATACGGTGAAGCGGGAGCTGGGACAGTTTATCGAATGGGAAGTGCCCCAGGTGAAGTTCGTGGACCGGACGTTCAACTGCGACCGCGAACATTCCATGGAGATCCTGCGTTATATAAAGGCGCATGACCGGGGAAAGACGAATTTTCATTTTGAGATCACGGCGGATCTGCTGACCGATGAGGAGATCCGGTTTATGGCGGGCCTGCGTCCGGGACTGATCCAGCTGGAGATCGGCGTCCAGTCCACCAACCCGGAGACGCTGAAAGCGATCCGCAGACAGGTATCTTTTGAAAAACTGGCCCAGGTGGTACGCCGCGTCAACGAAGGGCGCAACATCCATCAGCATCTGGATCTGATCGCCGGCCTGCCTTATGAAGATATGGAAAGCTTCCGAAAATCTTTCAACGATGTGTACGCCCTGGAGCCGGAACAGCTCCAACTGGGATTTTTAAAAGCGCTGAAAGGGTCATATATGCGGGAACAGGCCGAAGATTACGGCCTGATCTACGATCCGCTGCCTCCTTATGAGGTACTGGGGACCCGCTGGATGGACTACGGGGACCTTCTGGAATTAAAAGGCGTGGAATGGGTACTGGAGATCTATTACAATTCCCGTCAGTTTGAGAACAGCGTGCGCTGGCTGGAACACTTTTTTTTGGATCCTTACGGGCTGTATCAGGCGCTGGCCGACTGGTATAAAGATCAGGGGCTCGATCAGGCAAGCCATTCCCGTATGGAAAGATACGATATCCTCCTTGCCTTCGTCAAGGAGCGGGTGAAAGACGCGGCGCTTGACGAGCTGAAATATCTGATGGTCTATGACCTGTATTTGCGGGAAAACCTGAAAAAGCGGCCGGAGTGGGCGGCGGATCCGTCGGAGCACATCCCGTTTTACGTGGACTTTTTCGCGGATGAAGCCAACCGGCGGCGGTATCTGCCGGATTATGAAGGCTATACGGCCAAACAGGTCCAGCGGATGACCCGCGTGGAGCATTTTCCCTTTGACCCGGAGGCCACAGCGGCGGCGGGGAGACGCCGGGGAGCGGCGTGTTATATACTGTTTGACTACAAGCGGAGGGATCCGCTGACTTATCGATGCGGAACGGAAAAGATCGAGGTGAAAAGCGATGAATAAAAAGGAACGGGTGAACGAGATCCTGCGCCGGCTGGATGAAGCCTACGGAACGGAAAAGATATGCTACCTGGAATATGAAACGCCGTGGCAGCTGCTCATCGCCGTTATTTTAAGCGCCCAGTGCACCGACGCCCGGGTCAACACGGTGACCGGTCCTTTGTTTGAACGGTATCCGGATCCGGAGGCGTTGGGATGGGCCGACGTAGCGGACGTGGAGCGGATCATCCATCCCCTGGGCTTTTTCAAGAGCAAGGCCCGCAACATCATCCTCTGTTCCCGGAAGATCGTGGAGGAATACGGCGGCCAGGTCCCGGAAAGCCTTGAGGCGCTCACCTCCCTTGCCGGTGTGGGACGCAAGACCGCCAACGTGATCCGGGGAAATATCTACGATGAACCCAGTATCGTGGTGGACACCCATGTGAAGCGCATTTCAAAAAAACTGGGGCTGACGAAAGAGACGGAGCCGGAAAAAGTGGAAAGGGACCTGATGAAAGTCCTGCCGAAGGACCATTGGATCTTGTACAACATTCAGATCATCACCCTGGGCAGGCAGCTGTGCGTTGCCCGGCGGCCGAAATGCGGGGAATGTTTTTTAAAGGACGTCTGTCCTTCCTGCGAGGTGATGTGAGATGATGACGTCGTATGTCTGTTTTGACCTGGAGACCACCGGCTTATCCTGGGAAAGGGATGAGATCATCGAGATCGGCGCCGTGAAGGTGACGGAAGGCAAAGTGGCCGACCGGTTTTCCCGGTTCTTAAAACCCTCCGCGCCCATACCGGACAAGGTCCGGCAGATCACCGGCATTGACGACGGCATGGTGGCGGACGCCCTTCCGACCGATCAGGTCATCTTTGACTTTATCGCGTTTACGGAGGATCAGCCGGTGCTGGGCCATAATCTTTTGTTCGATTACCGTTTTATGAAACGGTACGCGGCGAAATATTACATGAAGTTCGAGAAAATGGGGATCGATACGTTAAAAATAGCCAGAATGGCGCATAAAGACCTGCCATCAAGGAGCCTGGAAAGCCTGTGCGCCCATTACGGCGTTGTCAATCCGGCGGCGCACCGGGCGTATCATGACGCCCTGGCTACGGCCAAGGTCTACCAGAATATGAAACATTATTTTGGAGAGGCGTATCCGAAAGCGTTTGAGCCGGTTTTCCTGGATACGGGGAAAAAGAAGATCCGCCCGGCGA
Organism: uncultured Lachnospiraceae bacterium; assembly: GCA_944376975.1. Lineage (GTDB taxonomy): Bacteria > Bacillota > Clostridia > Lachnospirales > Lachnospiraceae > Frisingicoccus. Next base: position 160 of record CALWEE010000026.1, on the reverse strand, counting down.
CCCTCCGGCAAAAAGCCTACTTGAAGGATCTGGCAAAATATCATAAAATAAAACTCAGCAACGATATGGAAACGCTGACCCAGAGCGAGGCGTCCCGAATGATCGACGGGATCATATTCCGGTATGGGCGCATGATGGGCCGGCGTCTGTAACAGCAAGG
>CALWEE010000025.1 GCA_944376975.1 uncultured Lachnospiraceae bacterium | reverse complement strand
GGCAGCCGTTCTGCCCGTCTCGCCTTTACCTTTCTTTCCGGTATCCACCAGTTCCTGCCACGCTTCTTTGGAATACCCTTCCTGCACATCCACGTCGATGAACAGCAGATTGCTCAAAAACGCGCCGACCACGCCTTTTTCTTTATAGGATCGTCCCTGGTCCCACACGTCCGAAGTGATCCCCATGGCGTCCAGGATCTCCGGATGGAGGATCGGCGCCATACAGCACAGTCCGATGGCTAAAAGGGTCAGGCGGAACCAGACGCTCCACAGCCGGACGCGGCCATATATCTTTTTTCTGTAAAACACGCCTGCCGCCAGGAAAAGGAGGACGGCGACGAAAAGGATCTGCCACGTAAAATGATAATGATAATTGCCCGACACAGCCATCGCGGTCTCCAGCGCTTTGAAATCCCATGGGAGGATGGGATTGCCCCGGAAGGTATCCACATAATAATTGGCCGTCCCGACGATCGCCGCCAGAAGGCATACCAAGACGCTGCACAGGGCAATCCGGCCGGTCAGCGCGCTTAAGATATAGTAAACGGCGCCGATACATACGGCATTCCCCGCGACCGTCAGCGGCGCGTAATCCCACGGATAGCCGCCGTAGATCAGCTGGACGATATAAAAAGCCATGACCGGCGTCGCCGCCAGGAAACACAGTTTCCCCAGTATCCGCGCCCGATCGTGCCCATTTCGTATTTTTTCCACTTTTCTCTCCTGCAAAAAAATCTGTTTCGTTTGATAGCCTTGATATTTTACAGCAAAACCCGCCAAATGTCAAAAAAACAGCAGAAACTTTGTCTGTTCCTGCTGTTTGGGATATATTTTGCCGGATATCGCCGTTAAAACGCTACGATGACACCGCCGTCATTGGCGTACATGGTACTCACGCCCGCCGTATTGACGATGATCACGTCGCGGAAATGATAGCGTTTCAGGATCTCTTTTTTCAGGGTAATGGCCCGTTCATAACAGTTGCAGTGGGCAATGCCGAATACCCGGTCTTCCGTATCTTTTACCAGGCCGCCCACTTCCTCCGCCATCTTCATGACCGCTTTTTTCATGCCCCTGCCCAGGCTTTTCTGATCGATCGTTCCCCGGGGCGTGGCGATCATGACCGGTTTGATGTTCAGCACGCTGACCAGCGTGGCTTTCACGCCTGTCAGACGCCCGTTCTTGCGCAGCGTCTCCAGGTTTTCAAGAACGAACATGGTCTGCTGCTTATCGATATAGGCTTCCACTTTCTCCACCGTCTCTTCAAAATCGCACCCGGCCTTGGCGCACTCGACGATCTTCATGGCAATGAGGGTCTGTCCCACCGAAGCGGACCGGGAATTGAAGATATGGATCTTTTTATCCGGATGTTCCTCCAGGGCGAGCTGCCGGCCGATCATGGCGCTGTTGTACGAACCGGATAACTCGGCGGACAACGTCACGCCAAAGACCGCCGTGTCATCGTCGCCATAGGCTTCTTTGAAGCTTTCCGGCGATGGGCAGCTTGACTTGGGGCACTCGGCAGACTCGGCCACCGCCCTCAGAAAACGCTTCTGATCGAAGCTGCTGTCGTCCACGTAATCCACCCCATCCACTTGCAGGACCAGCGGAACGATCGTCAGGTTATCCATATTCCTTAATTCTTCTGTCAGATCGAGACAACTGTCTCCCACAATGCGGTACTTCATATCTTCAGTCCTCCATACTCTCCAAGACTTTATAACATGGTTTTCATTACTACTAATCGTAACATAGATTATATAAAAGGGCAAGTCTTTTTGGCTTATCCTTTCTTTTCACCGGCCTGTATGATACAATAACCTGAAGATCGGAGGTTATGTATATGCAGGAACAAAATTTCCTCACGGAACTTGAAGAACTGATAAAACGGGGGACTTCCCCCTTCCACGTGGCCGAGCGGGCGGCGGCCCGTCTTGAAAAGGAAGGTTTTCTCCCGCTGGATCCGCGGGATGAATGGCGACTGTCCCCCGGCGGAAAATATTACTGCCGTCCTTTCGACGGCCAACTGTTCGCCTTTACCACAGGCGATGACGGCGCGCTTTTGCAGCCGCCCCGTTTCGCGGCCGCCCACACCGACTTTCCGGCTTTAAAGATCAAACCGTCTCCGGATATGGCCGTTGGCGACTATACCGTATTGAACACGGAAGTTTACGGCGGCCCGCTCCTGCGCTCCTTTTTTGACCGGCCATTATCGACGGCCGGCAAAGTAGCCCTCGCGTCTTCCGATATCTTCCATCCGGACATCCGCCTGGTGGATTTTGAAAAGCCTGTCTTTACCATCCCGAGCCTGGCCATCCATATGGATCCGAAAGCGAACGAAGGGACTCCCGTGGACGCCCAGACGCATCTGCGCCCTCTGGCCGCCCTTTCCGGCGATGGGGAGCCGTCGGCTTTCCTTAACGCTCTGGCCAGGGAACTTGGCTGTCTTCCATCGGATATACTGGATTTTGAACTGTACGTATATGACCGGGAATCTCCGGAGATCGTCGGACTTGACGGCGCGTTCCTTTCTTCGCCCCGTCTGGACAACCTGACTTCCGTGAGCGCTCTGCTCACCGGGATCATAAACGGCCGGCGAAAAAGCGGCGTCAATATCATCGCCCTTTTTGACAACGAGGAGATCGGGAGCCGCACGAAACAAGGCGCCGATTCCGCGCTTTTGCGCATCGTGACCGAAAAGATCTACGCAGGTCTTTCTCCATCCGCCGATCCGATCGGGCATATGCTTTCCGGCATGCTCCTGTCCGTGGATGTGGCCCATGCCTTCCATCCCAATTATCCGGCCGTGTACGATCCCGTCAACCGTCCGGTCTGCGGCAAAGGCGTTGTCATCAAGACCGACAGCCGGCAGGGCTACGCCTGGGACTGCGAAGGCGTGGCCATCATCCGGGGGCTCTGTGAAAAACACGGCATACCTTTCCAGCGCTTCGCGAAACATTCCGGCAAAAAAGGCGGCAGCACCATCGGGAGCATGCTCTCATCCCTCATGCCGATGGTCACCGTAGACATCGGCGTTCCCATCCTGGCCATGCACGCCGCCAGAGAAACCATGGGCGTTAAAGACCAGGCATCCCTGGAAAAACTTATGATCGCCTATTTTTCGGAAAACGGTCCGGATCAGGCCGTCTAAAAAAAGGGGCTGCGCGCGCGCAGCCCCTTACTCATTTGCTTTCATAGATCGTTATCCCGTGTATCCATTGATACGACGGGCTGTAATAAAGCAGGATCGTCGTCGGTCCGATCCCTTCCAAAAACACCTGGTCGCCCAGCGCGTCGTATTCCTCCGTCTCCGTTTCCAGTACGAGCACGATCTCATTGCCGCTGACAAGCGATCCATATTCTCCGTTATACAGTTTCCTGCTGATCAGGCTATACAAGGCGCTGGACACGCTCTCCTCCGCGTATTCCCCGCCGATATTGCCAAACATGACGTAATAATCGTCCCAGGCCTGCAGCAGCTGTTTTTCTTCCTCCTGTGAAAGTCCTGTAATAAGCGTCTCCTCATCCTTCACATCATAATAATGCACGGATATCAGACGCGTCTGGGTCTGTTCCATGCAGAAATCCACATAAAACTTCTGTCGGCTGCCGTTCACGTCTATGAGGAGCGGGCACTGGTCCACATAAATGTATGTACCCTCCAGCCACGTGTTCGCCTCCAGATCCGCCGCTTCCGGATACAGGCCGTATACCGAAAGATATTCCTGGATGGTGGTCATAAGATCCAGATACGTTTCCGTCTGATCATCGGCCATATCCTTCAGGCAGACGCTCTGACTCCGGTCAAACTGGGTCCATGGATAGAATCGGGTCTCTTCCGATATGGCCGGCATGGAATAGCCCATGGCATACTGCCGGTCGGTCACCACGACCTGATCCTGCGTATTCCGGATGTACAGATGGACCACCGCTGTTCCGCCAAAAAGCATCCCTGTCAGAAGAAAGACCAGGAGAACGGCTTTTATGATCTTCATCCTCGCGCTTCCTCCTTCTCATCCTTATCTTCCTCTGGCGGAACACTCAGAGGCAGGCTGACGGTCACCGTCGTGCCCTTGCCGATTTGGCTGTCGATATGGATCCGGCCTTTATGCTGCCGGACGATCTCAAAGCACAGCATCAATCCCAGTCCTGTCCCGCCGGCCTGTCTGGAGGCCAGCTTGTCCACCATGAAAAAAGGCTCCATGGCCATCTTCACGTCTTTTTCCGACATACCGATACCTTTGTCCGTGACGCGAAAGACCGCCTGGTCATCCTGCCGTTCTGCCGTAAACAGGATACTCTGCCCGTCTTTTGACGCTTTGCAGGCGTTTTCGATCAGGTTGTAGAAAACCGATTTCATCAGTTCCCTGTCCATGGGAACAAGCATATCTTCCGTTTTGGTCATCAGACGGGCGCGCTTCTGCGCCAGCAGGGGCGCCAGCGTCTTTTTAAGCTCCATCACCAGTTCTTTCGCGGATACCATGGCCACATCCAGGTCCACATGCTTGGTCATGGACAGCTCCATGAGCTTTCCGGAAAGGTTTTTAAGCCGCTTGGCCTCCTCAAATATGATATCCGCGTATTCCGCTTTCTTTTCTTCCGGGATCTTCCGGCTGATGCGCAGCATATCCGCGAATCCCAGGATGGATGTGAGCGGCGTTTTCATCTCGTGGGCCAGGCTGTCCACGAACTGTCTTCGGTTTTCCGCCTGCAGCTTCAGCTTTTCCGTATGGTTTTCCACGGACTGGGCCATCACATTGATGTTCTGAGCCAGTTCCCGCATCTCCGGCGACCACTTTTTCTCCGGAAGCCGGGTCTGATACCGGCCTTTCGCGATGACCCTGAGGCCTCTGTTGATCCGGCGCAAAGGTTCCAGCATCCGGTTCACCATGACGATCAGGACGCCGCCCGCGACAAGCGATAACACCGCGCCGAAGATCATCTGAAATCGGAGCTGGCTGTCCACGCTTTGATAGATATCGGATATATCTGACCAGGTGATCAGATAATAGATCCGTCCGGACGGCTCCCACCGGATCCCGGTCAGTATGTAATGCCGTTCGTTTTCCGATACGATCTCGGACAGGCGCTGATCGGTCTTTTCGATCTGCCCGGCCAATTTTTCGCTCCTTTGTCCGGTCTGGCCGCCGAGAGCCGCGGCCGCGGCCGTCTTTTCTTTTTCATACAGCACGCCCGTATCCGGATTTTCCGAATAGATGAACAAACGCTGACCGCCGTTTTCCTCCATCCATTTTTCGATGATCTCATTGACTTTGTCCTCGGATATCCAGAGATTATCATTGAGCAGGCGTTCATACAGCACCTGGCTGTTCAGGCCGGACGCGATATATTCCATTTCCGACGCGGCCCGGTCCCTGGCTGTATCCACCATCATCCAGTAACTTCTTATGATCGTGATATCTCCGGTCCCGCTTATGCAGACGACCATCAGGACAAAGACCGCGAGAAAGATCTTCTGCCATAATTTCATGGCATCCTCCTAACTTTCCAGACGATAGCCCAGTTTCGGTATGGTGATCAGCTGGTCGGAAAGATCCAGCTTTTTCCGAAGCTGCTGCACGTGTATGTCCACCGTCCGGCTTTCTCCCATAAACTCATAGCCCCAGACGGCAGCCAAAAGCCGGTCCCGTCCGATGGCGATATCTTTGTTCCGCACGAAAAATACGAAAAGGTCAAATTCTTTCGGCGTCAGGTAGACCCCTCTTCCCGCTTTCTCCACCAGATGCCGGTCCGGATAAACGCGTATGTCCCGATATTCCAGCACTTCCGTATGTTTTTTATAGCGTCTTAAAACGACTTCGATCCGGGCCAGAAGTTCCATGATCTCAAAAGGTTTGACGATATAGTCTTCCGCGCCCAACCGAAGGCCTTTTACTTTGTCGGTCACATCCTGAAGCGCGGTCAGGAAGATGACAGGGATCTCACGGCTTTTGACTTCTTCCATCACTTCAAAGCCGTTCATGTGCGGCAGCATGATATCTAAGAGCATCAGATCGTAATGCGACTTTCGTACTTTCTCCACAGCATCCTGTCCATTATCACATACTTCACATTCATAACCGGCCAGCCCCAGGGCGGCCTCGATCATCTGCCCGATGTGCTGTTCATCCTCCACGACCAATATGCGGATCTTCATTTTATCACACGCTCCCCTTCCTCTCGATTCTCCTCCATTTTAACCCAAAACCGTACCCAAAGGTAAAGTTCGCGCGAAAATTTACAACTTTTTTACAACTTTTCAGGCTCCGAAAGCTTCGGCGCACTTTTTCAGCATATCCCGGATCGGCAGGTGGTAAGGGCAGCGTGTTTCGCACACGCCGCAGCCGATGCAGTCGCCCGCTTTCGCCTCAAGGCCGTTGTACCGGGCCCTTGCCCAGTCTTCAAGGCCGTAACGGTCCAGATAGCCCTGGAACAGGAAACAGTTGGATATGCTGATTCCTTGCGTACAAGGCTGACAATAATTGCATCTCCGGCAGAAATTGGTGCCCAAAGTCCGGCGGATCGTTTCCGCTTTCGCCTGTTCGTCCGGCGTAAGCGGTCCGTCATTTTCCACCGCGGCGATATTCTCATCCATTTCCCGTACATCGTACATACCCGGAATGACAACGGTCACATCTGGATCGGAACAGACGTAACGCAAAGCCAGGGCCGCGTCTTCAATGGCTCCGCCGGCCAACGGTTTCATGGCGATAAACCCGATATTTTTCTCCCGGCATTTCCGGATCAGCGCCTCTCCCTGATTTTCCACGATATTATAGGGGAACATGATCGTCTCCACCCAGGGCAGTTCAAGCGCCCTTTCAAAGACCGCCGTGGAATGGGCCGTCACGCCGATATGGCCGATCTTCCCCGAAGCGACCGCTTCCTGGAGCGCTTCCAGAGCGCCGCCTTTTTCGTTGACCTGCTCCAACTGTTCAAGGGTCGGATTATGTACTTGATACAGGTCGATGTGATCTGTCCTTAAATTTTTCAGGCTTATATCGATATCGGCCGCCATGGCGTCCTTTGTCCGGGCCATGCTTTTTGTCGCCAGTATAAACTTATCCCGCACGCCTTCCAGCGCTTCTCCGAGAAACGTTTCGCTGACCGTGTATCCCCGGGCTGTGTCAATGTAGTTGATCCCTTCCTGTATCATCTTTTGTACCAGCTGTTTGGTCCCTTCCGCGTCGATCCTCTGGATGGGGATGCCGCCAAAGCCCATTCTGGATATCTTTAAACCGGTTTTTCCTAATATCGTCTGTTTCATATCGCTCTGCTCCTTTCAATGTATGTTTGCCTGGCTCCGATTGCGCATCGCGCTCGATCGCTCGGCTCTCCTCGCCGTGCCTGCGCTCGTTCCGCTTCGCTTCTCTTTGGACGCACGGCTTATTCTCGCCGTGCCTGCGCTCGTTCCGCTTCGCTTCTCTCGCTCACGGGCATTCGCTCGATCGCTCGGCTCTCCTCGCCGTGCCTGCGCTCGTTCCGCTCCGCTCCACTCGCTCACGGGCATTCGCTCGATCGCTCGGCTCTCCTCGCCGTGCCTGCGCTCGTTCCGCTCCGCTCCACTCGCTCACGGGCATTCGCCCTATGTCCAGAGCCATCGTCAAAGCCTTCTACGCAAGCGTAACGGCTTTTCCGCTGTCTCTGGACGCACGGCTCGGTGCTTTCGTGCACATTATACCATATTTTTTTAGTTGGTTCATGGGTGGTTGTATTTTTCTGGTCTTTTTCCATAAACTATGGTATGCTTGACGTAGAAAGTTTTATAGAAAGAAGGGTTTATTCATGGGCATTACCAATCTGACCAAGGACAATTTTGAGGCAGAAGTTTTAAAATGTGATAAGACTGTATTGATAGATTTTTCCGCTTCCTGGTGCGGGCCGTGCAATATGCTGGCTCCGATCATCGACGAAGTTGCCGCCGAGCAGGAGGATGTCAAGGTATGCAAGGTGGATATCGACGATCAGATCCAGCTGGCCCAGCAGTTCCGTGTCATGAGCGTCCCGACGCTGATCGTCATGAAGCACGGCAAAGTTGTTGAGCAGTCCATAGGTCTGGTATCCAAAGCCAAAGTATTAAGTCTGCTGAAATAACACGTTTTCCAAACGATCCTGGAATAAAGAAGGGGAAAGAAACTGACCGAAAGTCAATTTCTTTCCCCTTCTTATATCGTTTACGATCTCCTCTATTTTCTGCCGTTTATGTACTTTTCCAAAAAGCGGATCAGCGTTTTCATCTGTTCATCGGTCCCTATAGTGATCCTCAGATAGTTATCGATCCTCGGCAAAGGGAAATACCGGACATAGATATCCTGTTCCCGGAGACGGGCGAACAGTTCTTCTGCCGGGATATCCGGATGGGACGCGAATATGAAGTTGGCCATGGGTTCCGGGAAAACGAAGCCCAGGCGGGTCAGTTCTTTCGCCGTCCACGCCCGTGTACGGATGATCTTTTCCATACATTCTTCAAAATATCCTGTATCTTTTAACGTCTCCGCTCCAAGGGCGAGGGAAAACGCGTCCATCGTATAGGAATTAAACGAATACTTCACGTCGTTCAGCGCCTTGATCAGATCCGGATGTCCGATGGCGAAACCTACCCGCAGTCCGGCCATGGAACGGGATTTGGAATACGTCCGGACGACCAGGAGATTATCATATTCATTTACGAGCTCCAGCGCGGATACGCCGCCAAAATCAATATAGGCTTCATCCACGATCACCACCACGTCCCGGTTATGCTCCAGTATGTCCCGTATAAGATCTAACGGTTCGAGAATGGAAGTGGGGGCGTTGGGATTGGGAAAGATCACGCCGCCATTTTCTCCATAGTAATCTTCCGGACGGATACGAAAATCCTTATCCAGCGCTTTCGTCTCATAGCCGATCCGAAACACATCGGCCCATACCGGATAAAAGGAATAGGTGATATCCGGGAAAAAGATGGGCCTGTCCGAATTAAAGAAGGTCATGAACGCCATAGCCAGCACGTCATCGGAACCGACGCCCACGAATACCTGATCGTCCTGTACGCCGTAGTGATCCGCCAGCGCCCGTACCAGGACTCCGGCTGTGGGATCCGGGTAGAGCCTCAGCGTATCAACGGACATTTCCTCCAGCCGTTTCCGGACAGACGGCGAAGGCGGATAGGGATTCTCATTGGTGTTCAGCTTGATCATCCCTTCTTTTTTCGGCTGTTCTCCCGGTGTGTACGGAACAACCTTGCGTATATTGTCTCTCCAGTTCTTCATCGCGATCACTCTCTTTTCATCAGCCAAAGTATGTTTCCGCCAATGCTTTGAAAGCAGGCATGGACCGTTGGATCATGTCATAAGATACGCAGTAGGCCAGGCGGACATAGCCGGGGCAGCCGAAACTGCTGGCCGGGACCATCAGGATATGGTGCTTCTTGCCTTCCGCGACAAATATCTTTTCATCCGCTGTCGGCGACTTCATGAACAGGTAAAACGCCCCCTGGGGACGGATGCACTCAAATCCCATCTCTGTCAGCGAATCATAAAGGAAACGCCGGTTTTTATCGTAGGCTTCCACATCGGTCGGCTCGTCGATACACCGCTTGATCATCCGCTGCTGCAGCGACGGCGCGTTGACAAAGCCCAGTATGCGCCCGGCCACCGTCAGTCCGTCCATCAGTTCCCTGTAACCGTCCACGGCTTTTGGCACGGCCAGATAGCCGATACGTTCTCCCGGAAGGGAAAGGGATTTACTGAAAGAATAACCGATGATACAGTTTTTGATATACAGCGACATGAACGGTACCTGAACGCCGTCATAAGCCAGTTCCCGGTAAGGTTCATCGGAAATGACATAAATGGGATGGCCTGTCCGTTTTTCAGCCGCTTCCAGTATGGCCTGAAGTTTTTTAAGGGTATCCGCGGAATAGATCACGCCGCTGGGATTGTTGGGATTGTTGACGATAAGCGCCTTCGTCCGTTGGTTGACGGCCTTATCCAACGCGTCCAGATTCAGCTGGAACGTGCGGGTATCCGCCGGTATGACCACCGGGACGCCGCCGAAGTTCTTTATGTAATTTGTATATTCCCCGAAAAAGGGCGCGAAACAGATCACTTCGTCCCCCGGATCCAGAAGGGTGCGCAAAACCGTGTTCAGTCCGCCGGCCGCGCCCACCGTCATCACGATGCCGTCGCCGGTAAAATCGGTACCGAAACGCCGGTTCAGGGAAGCGGCAACCGTTTCCCGCACATCTTCATACCCGGCATTGTTCATATAGCCATGGACAAAAAGGCTGTCTTCTTCCGCCAATACCTGGCAAAACGCCGCGTTTACCGATGCCGGCGCGGGTACGCTGGGATTGCCCAGACTGTAATCGTATACATTTTCCGCTCCGACTTTTGCCGCCATCTGTTTCCCTTCCTCGAAAAGGGCCCGGATGACAGAGCTTCCTGCTACAAGTTCTTCCATACTCTTTGAGATCATTTTAATAACCTTCTTCCATATTGCTCAGTTTAGCCGCCTGGTCCGCAGCGATCAGGCTGTCGACGATCTCCTCCAGATCGCCGTTCATGATGCTGTCCAGCCGGTGCAAAGTCAGCTTGATCCGATGGTCCGTACATCTTCCCTGGGGGAAATTATAGGTACGGATCTTTTCCGAACGGTCCCCGGTACCCACCTGGTTTTTCCGGTATGCCGCTTCTTCCTTCTGCTTCTTTTCCAGTTCCATCTCATACAGCCGGGATCGCAGGACTTTCCGCCCTTTCTCCTTGTTTTTCCGCTGGGATTTCTCGTCCTGGCAGGAGATCACGATGCCGGTGGGGATATGGATGATCCGCACCGCCGAATCGGTTGTGTTGACGCACTGGCCGCCGTTGCCGGATGCCCGGAACACATCGATGCGCACATCGTTCATGTCCAGATGGACATCCACTTCCTCCGCTTCCGGCATGATCGCCACCGTGACCGTGGACGTATGGATACGTCCCCCCGATTCGGTTTCCGGCACCCGCTGTACCCGATGGACGCCGCTTTCGTATTTCATCTTGGAATATACGCTGCTGCCGCTGATCATGAAGACGACTTCTTTAAACCCGCCGATACCGTTTTCGTTGGCGCTCATCATCTCCACTTTCCAGCGCTGGCTCTCCGCGTATTTATTATACATCCGGAACAGGTCCGCCGCGAATAAAGCCGCTTCGTCTCCCCCCGCCCCGGCGCGGATCTCCACGATAACGTTTTTATCATCCATGGGATCTTTCGGAAGGAGCAGGACTTTCAGTTCTTTTTCGATCCTGGCGATATTTTCTTTGGAAGCGGCCAGTTCTTCCTTGGCCAGTTCCCGCATCTCCTCATCGCTTTCGCCTTCCAAAAGTTCCAGGCTTTCCTGCTCATTCTGTTTTTCCTGTTTATATTCCGTATATTTCTCCACGATAGGCGCAAGGTCGGTCTGCTCTTTCATCAGTTTCCGGAAATGTTCCTGGTCGCCGACCACTTCCGGATCGTTCAGTTCTTCCATGACCTGCTGATATCGGATCAAAATATCATCTAATCTGTCAAACATGTTCTCTCCTCCGCGAATGACGGGATACGGCCGTAAACGACCCGGTCAAGGCCGGACAGATCCCGCACTGTATGTATATCCTCAAAGCCCCGTCCGGCCATACATGCCGTCACGTCGGCCGCCTGTCCGCAGCCGATCTCAAAGAAAAGCATACCGCCCGGTTTCAGGAATAACGGAGCCTGTTTTACGATCTCACGATAAAAAGCCAGGCCGTCTTCCTGCCCGTCCAACGCGACGCGGGGCTCAAAGCGACTGACTTCCGGCATGAGGCCATCGATCTCGCCCCTTGGTATATAAGGGGGATTCGACAGGATCATGTCATATTTCCCGGTGACCTTTTCAAAAAGAGCGCTTAAGATCCACCGCGCCCCTTTAATGCCCAAAGCCGCCTGATTGCCCGCGGCCACCTCCAACGCTTCCGGCGAGATGTCCGCCCCACAGCCGCGGCGAAGCCCTGCCAGAGCCATCAGGCTTAACAGGATACAGCCCGATCCGGTGCACATATCCAATACGTCCGCGTTTTTATCTTTTATATGGGCAAGCGCCGTCTCCACCAGCACCTCCGTATCCTGCCGCGGAATGAGCACCGCCGGTGAAACGTGAAAAACCATTCCCATGAAATGGGCTTTTCCCAGGATATATTGCAGCGGTTCCCGCGTCAGGCGGCGCCGTATGGCTTCGTTGAAACGCCGCTCCCCCTCGGGATCCACCGTTTCCTCCGGATGGGTATAAAGTCGGATCCGGTCGATCCCGCACAGATCTTCCAGAAGGTAACCGGCTTCCTGCCGGCCATTTTCAATGCCGGCCGCTTTGAGGCGGCTGCTTCCTTCTTCAAACAGTTGTCTAACGGTCTTCATGAGACACTTCCTTCTGGAACCCTTTCCAGTCGTAGATCGCTTCAATGGAGGCGATCGCCACTTCCAGCATCTGCTCGTCCGGTTCTTTCGTCGTCATCTTCTGCATCCAGAAACCCGGTTTGCTGACCAGGTCGGACAGCCGGCCTTCCTTCCGTCCGGCCCACTGGATGACCTCATAGGAAACGCCCGCGATCACCGGCACAAGAAGGACGCGGCAGACCACTTTGAGCAGCATATCATCCACAGGGACGATCTGGAAAAACAGCAAAAAGAACAGGATGCTCACGAACAGGACGATAAACAGGAAACTGGTCCCGCACCGTTTATGGAAACGGGAATATTTCGCCGCGTTTTTGGGCGTCAGTTCCTCTCCATGTTCGATGCAGTTGATGGTCTTATGTTCCGCTCCATGATACATGAACAGTCTCTGGATATCTTTCATACGGGATATGGCGGCAATATAGCCGACAAAGATCAGCACGCGCACAACGCCTTCGATGACGCCGAGCGCCAGTTCTGACGACAGGACTTTCCGGAACAGGTTCGAAATGAGAAAGGGCAGGACCATGAACAGGCCGATGGCCAGTACGATGGAAAGGGCCACCGTCAGTCCCATGACCCACTTATCGGAACCGCTTTCCTTTTCTTCCCGGTGTTCCCGGCCCGCGTCCGTTTTTTCCGTTTCTTCTTCATCTTCATAAAAGTCCGCGGACCAGGTCAGCGTCTTCATACCCAGATACAAAGAATCCACAAACGCCAGTATG
>CALWEE010000024.1 GCA_944376975.1 uncultured Lachnospiraceae bacterium | reverse complement strand
TATATCTATGGAAGATATACGCAGGGGCCTGGCCGCTTTTACCGGCACCGACCGCCGGTTCGAGAATAAAGGCGAGATAAACGGCGTCACCATCATCGACGACTACGCCCATCATCCCACCGAGATCGCGGCCACCCTGAAAGCGGCGGCCAACTGTCCGCACCGGAAGATCTGGTGCGTCTTCCAGCCCCACACCTACACCCGCACGCAGGCGTTCCTCACCGATTTCGCGAAGGCGCTGTCCCTGGCGGACCATGTGGTGCTGGCCGATATTTACGCGGCCCGCGAACCGGATACCGGCATGATCCACTCCAAAGACCTTCTGGCCGAACTTAAAAAACTGGACGTTCCGGCCGATTACTTCCCGTCTTTTGACGCGATCGAGGCGTTTATCCGCAAGCAGTGCGTCCCCGGCGATCTGGTGATCACCATGGGCGCCGGCGATATCGTCACCGTAGGCGAAGATCTCCTGAAATAAACCACTCTGCCGGAGGCTGCCGCGAAAACGCGGCGCCTCCTTTTTTCATACCGACGCCCGAAAAAGTTTTCAACTTTTTTATCCACATGTCCACACTTGGATCTGACCGGCTTTCCGGCACTTATCCACACTATCCACAGCCTTATTAACATTTTTCCGGGCCGATCCATGTTGATAAGCCTATTTACATAAAGTCTTCCGAAAAAAATGTCAAAAACCGTCTGATCTCCCCATATTTAAACCTTTTTTTCGACAGCGGAATTTTACATAAAATTTATCCGTGAAAGTTATCCACATTATCCACACTATCCACAGGCATCCCCCTCCACAGCCACAGCCATTCGGGGCTATTCTCAAATATTTTCATCTGTGCTATACTGACTTTAATGATAAAACAAGGGGAATATCTATGAGCGCCTTACATCTGACAAACCGTCTGCCATCCGGCCTGACGCTGCTTTCCAATGATTTTATAGACCATGACATGGCCGACGCCAACGGCGAATTTATCAAGATCTATCTGTACCTGCTCCGCTGGAGCCAGGACGCGTCCGCCCGCGTCTCGCCTGAGACGATGGCCGACCTCTTCTGCCTTACGGAGAACGACGTCATGCGGGCCCTGCTTTTCTGGGAAAAAAGAGGGCGGCTGGCCCTGACATGGGACCAGGACGTCCTGACCGGGATCGACATCTGTTCGCCCGGCGCCCCGGCAGGCGAAAGCCCGAAGACGGCCGGCCGGAACACATCCGGCGCGAAAGAGGGCGACCAGCCGGACAGGCCCGTCTACCCCATGTCCGAGATCGAAGAATTCATCCAGGAACAGCAGGGCGACCAGCTTTTCTTCATCATCCAGCAATATCTGGGCCGGCCCCTTTCCCAGACCGAGATGAACACCATCGTCTTTTTCCACAAGGGCCTGGGTTTTTCCACCGACCTGATCGAATATCTGTTTGAATACTGTGTTTCCGGCGGGCACCGGAGGTTCGGCTATATCGAAACGGTGGCCATCGCCTGGAAAGAAGACGGCGTTGACACCGTGGAAAAGGCAAAGGAACGGTGCGCCGCCTACAGCAGGCTGAACCAGGGCGTTATCCGCTCCTTCGGGATCAGCGGCCGTTTCCTGGCCGAGGAGGAACTGGACTACATCCGCAAGTGGAGCCGGGAATACGGCTTTACCCAGGACATCATCACCGAAGCCTGCCGGCGGACCATCCAGAACACCCACGCGGCCAGCTTTAAATACGCGGATTCCATCCTGACCCGCTGGCACGAACAGAAGGTTTCCTCCATGCAGGACATCCGCGTCCTGGATGACCTGCACGAAAAGTCCCGCAAAAAGGCGCCCGGCCAGGGAAAAACCGCCGGCGGGACAAAGCCGGCTTCTTCCAACCGGTTCACCCATTTTAAACAGCGTACATACGACTATGACGATATCGAAAAGAAACTGGCCGAGAAGCTCCACGCTTCCGTCCATTCAAAAGACGGACACCAACCGTAAAGGAGGACGTTATGCCACTGAACAATACTCTGTACGAAGCGGTCATGCGCCATTATGACCGGCTCCAGGCCGAAGACCGGCGGGACCGGGACGCCCGTCTGGAAGAGATACGCTCCCGCGTCCCGGAATATGCCCGCGTTGAAAGCGAGATCGCGCGTATCTGCGCCGACGCGGCCCGGCAGCGCGTCCTTAAAGGGTCCGACGCCCTTTCCGGCCTGAAGGCCCGCACCGACGCGCTCCTTTCCAGGCAGGAAGCCCTTCTCCTTGAAAACGGTTTCCCAAAAGATCACGCCGACATGCGCTATCACTGCCCTTTATGCCGCGACACCGGCTGGCATGACGGGAAAAAGTGCCGCTGCTTCCAGGCGGCCGTATCGGCCGAACTGGCCCTCCACTCCGATCTGGAGGCCATACTGGAAAAAGAAAACTTCCGCACCTTCGACCTGACGTACTACCCGGAAGAAAAAGATCCGAAGCTGGGCATCAGCCCGAGACGCAATATGGAAGACATCCTGAAGCGGTGCCGGGACTATCTGCGCCATTTTGACGACCAGCCGTCCAACCTGTTCATCTACGGCAAGACCGGCGTGGGCAAGACGTTCCTGACCCACTGCATCGCCAGGGCGCTTCTGGACCAGTCCCGTACCGTCCTTTACGTGACCGCTTTTGAGCTGATCGAAATATTCGAGGCGCATACGTTCGGCGCCGAAAAAGACGGGGACGACCCGGCGGGAGATTCCCTGTTTGAAGCCCTGCTGGACTGCGACGCCCTGATCATCGACGATCTGGGCACGGAACTGACCAACACGTTCACGGTTTCCCAGCTGTTCTTATGTATCAACGAACGGCAGCTGCGCGGGAAGTCCACCATCATATCCACCAACCTTTCCCTGGAAGAAGTCCAGGACATCTACAGCGAACGGGTCTTTGCCCGCATCATCAGCTATTACGATATCCTTCTCATCGCCGGGGACGACATCCGCGTCAAAAAGGCCCTGTCCTGACCGGCCCTCTTTGGGCGCGGCTTTAAAAAGAATGATAAAAACGCCGGCGTAAAGCGTGATTTTTCGACAATATTCTTGACATACACGGGGATATAGTCCATAATTTTAATGCTTTACCGGTTTCCCGCTCCCGGCTGTTTTATGGGGAGCGGCGAAGCTTGTGTGTTTTTTGATCAGATCATACATACTAACTTCATCAACCAGATTACGGAGGTAAGAAATGAGTCAGCTCAGCATTGATTTCAAAGAAACCATTCCTGTGGGTCCGCTTGGCATCATCCCTCTCGAGAGCAGCGCGGCTCTCGGAAAAAAGGTCAACGATTATATCGTTTCCTGGAGAAATGACCGTACCGGCGAACACCGTTCCAACATCCTGTTCGAGGATTATCAGCGGGACAGCTACCTGATCAGCAGCAAATGTTCCCGTTTTGGCTCCGGTGAAGCCAAGGGCACGATCCACGAATCCATCCGGGGCAGGGATCTGTACTTCATTGTTGACGTTACCAATTACAACATCAAATATAAACTGTGCGGCCATGAAAACCGCATGTCGCCCGACGATCATTTTTCCGATCTGAAACGGCTCATCGCCGCTGCCTGCGGCAAAGCCCGCCGGATCAACGTGATCATGCCTTTCCTTTACGAAAGCCGTCAGCACAGGCGTACCAACCGGGAATCCATGGACTGCGCCATCGCCCTCCAGGAGCTGCGCTCCATGGGCGTTGAGAACATCATCACCTTTGACGCCCACGATCCCCGCGTGCAGAACGCCATCCCGATCAGCGGTTTCGACAGCGTCCAGCCCACCTATCAGTTCATGAAGGCCCTTTTCCGTTCTGTCGAAGACCTTCAGGTGGACAAGGACCATCTCATGATCATCAGCCCGGACGAAGGCGCCATGGGCCGGGCCACCTACTACGCCAACGTATTGAAGGTGGACATGGGCATGTTCTATAAACGCCGGGATTATTCCCGCATCGTCAACGGCCGCAATCCCATCGTCGCCCACGAGTTCCTGGGCACATCGGTGGAAAACAAAGACGTGTTCATCATCGACGACATGATCTCTTCCGGCGAAAGCATGCTGGATGTGGCCAAAGAGCTGAAAAAGAGAGGCGCGAAACGGGTTTTCGTCGCCGTTACCTTCGGCCTGTTCACCAATGGCCTTGCTGAGTTTGACAAATACTACGAACAGGGCATCATCTCCCGGGTACTGACGACCAACTGTATCTACCAGACGCCGGAGCTGCTGTCCCGTCCGTACTACGTGAATGTGGATATGAGTAAATATATCGCCCTGATCATTGATTCCCTGAACCATGACCACTCCATCAGCGAGCTGTTGGATCCCTACGACAAGATCCATGCCCTGATGAAACGTTACGGTCAGCATATCTGATCCGGCGCGTCACACCAGATGACCGCAGAGGAGGAGCCGCCGCGCGAAACAGAGCGTGCCGCGGCCCCTCCTTTTTACATTCCGAAAGAAACACCGGCTCTTAAAGCCGATCCCCCCTTTCACCGACAAAAGGAGGCCGTCCAAATATGCCCTATACATTGAGAAAAGCCACCGACGACGACATTCCCGCCATCCTCCGGCTGATGGCCCACGGAAAGGACACGGCCGCCCATCCCGACTGGTTTGTGGCCGACGGAAAAGACTATGTCCGTTCCCACATCGCCGACGCCGGCTTTACCATTCTGGCCCTTTCCGGGCAAAATGAAGCCGTCGGCTTTTTTTCCGTGGACTTTCCCGGGACCGGCCAGGAAAACCTGGGCCGGCTGCTTGGCATGGCGGATGACGACCTTTCCCGTGTCGCCCATATGGACACGGCCGTTGTACAAAAAAAGGCCCGGGGCCGCCACCTCCAACGGCGGATGCTAAACGCCGCGGAGGAAGCGCTCCGGGAACTTCCCTACCGGTACTATATGGCCACCGTCCATCCGGACAACCGGTTCAGCCTGGACAATATGCTGGCCGCCGGCTATCGGATCAAAGCTACGCGCCTGTGCTACGGCGGCCTTCCCCGGCACATCCTGATCAAAGACCGGGGCACGCCCTGACAATGAAGGGTTACAGGATATCTTTTCGTTTAAAATACAGGCTCCCCGCGAGGACGCTGGCAGCGGACAAAAGGGCCGGTATGAACAGGTGCGGCCAGTTCACATCCCCGCCCGCGATAAAGCTCCGTTTGAACATGGCGATCTGCCCCGCGCACAGGCTGGTATTGAAAAACGCGGAACAGACGATCAGCGCCACATTGACCATAAAGCTGTAGACCGGCGACAGGATAAAGCTCAACAGGTTCTGGAGCAAGGACAGGGACAGCAGGGTCAGGAAAGGAGCGGCCAGCACGAACAGTTCCGCCCCTTCCGGTTCCGTATCGATGAACACGCCGGACAGGAGCGCGGCGGCGTCTCCATGGAGCCCCGGCGCGTATTTCCCGCCGACGGGCAGACAGGCGGCCAGAAGAAGCAGGATCAGCCCGTAATACAGGGCGGTCGTTAAAAAAGTCCACAGGCACTTGCCGTACCAGTACGTCTCCCGGCTCTTCACGCGGATCATCAGATTCCGCCCGTATTTTTTCATATCCGCGGCGGGATAAAGGCTGATGAGGAAGGAAAGATAAAAAAAGACGAGCAGCCACTGGATAGGCGGATCGAACACCTGGCCGGGCCCGGGATGATAGGGTTCCATACCGGCAAAAAAGGCAAAGACCAGATCGGTCAGGCCCAGAGCCTTCGGGGGCTCTGTAAAGGGCAGCGCCATGATCTGCCGGATCTTCACGAAAAAAGACAGGGGGAAATAAACGACCGGCAAAAACCAGCCGATATTTTTCCATATCCCCTGTCTCAGGTCATAGCGGATCATCCCGCCCAATCTTTTACTCCAGTTCAATAAGATCACACCTTTCCCCCACCATCCGCGTCAACGTCACCAACAGGACGTCAGCCGCGAAAAAGCCCAGACAGTAAAGCAGGGTCCGTCCGACCGGCCCGAACACAAAGACCGGGATATCGGTCCGGGAAGCAAACACGCCCGACGCTGTCACCAGAAGGACACCCGGGACGTAACGCCTGCCGATCCACCGGCACAGAAGGAAAAGCCGCATAAAGAATAACTGCTTCAAAAAACTGAATATGAAAAACAACAGCCAGATCCCTGTGGCGACCGGCTGCCATGGCCTTGCCCATACTTCCATATACGCGACGGCCGCGTACAAAAGGGCAAACAGGCCGGCCAGCCCGGCCAGCCTCCGCGCCTGCTCCCATACAAGCCTTTTCCTGTCTTTTTTCCGGACCGCCACCGCCGGGCGGAAATACGCCCGCGTAATCATGTACGCCGGCAGCAAAAGCAGGACAGGGTAAACGATCGTATCATCCGAAGAAAGATAGACCAAAAAGCCCCTGACGCCGTCCGACGCGTAAAATATATGATAGCTGTCCGCCCGGCTGCCGATCTCCAAATACAGGATCGCGCAGAAGACGGGCAGCAGCCAAAGCATTTTTCGATACCGCATCGTGTCCCTTCTTTTTCATCAGTAAGACAGCCGGCAAAACTGTTTGACCGGATACTGGGTTATGATCAGATCCAGATCGGCTTCCTTTTCCGCCAGCTGTTTCGCCATGTCTTCCATTCCCCGGTCCCAGTATACCATAAAAGGCAGGATGACTTCTTCATGCTCTCCCGGGCTCAAAGTTATGACGGCGGAAGCCAGTCCCGGGTTCAGGGCCGTTGTCTCATAGCGGCTCATCTGGTTGTACCATATATCCGACTGGAGCCCGAAATCTGTCAGATGGATACTGCTGTCGCTGCCGCTTGTGTTTTCGATCCGAAGCGACACTTTCACAAGACCGATCGGTTCACCCACCGCCAGGCCCTCCGGGCTGTCTGCCGACAATTCCAGGCAGCTGTCCGTTACGGTAACGGCGCACCCGTTCTTTTTCACCGGCTCGCCCTCCGAGAACATCACCTTTTCCGGCGCGGGATAACGGGCGTTGATCCGCGCGCCCCGCACCGCCGCCACGCCGCCGGTCAACACGAAGACGATGGCCACGACCATCCAGAATAATTTGTACTTCACGGCTCATCCTCCCGATCTTTATCCAGTATCTCATGGCCGGTCAGCTCTCCGTCCTGCATATAAAAGATCTCATCGGACAACAGCCTCAGTTCCGCCTCGTCGTGGCAGGCCACGATGATCAGCGCGCCCCGCGCCTTTTCTTCGGCCAGTATCGCGCGCACAGCCTCCACCCCTTTATCGTCCAGGGCGTTGATCGGCTCATCGAGGAGGATGATATCCGGCTTCTCCATGATCGCCGCCGCGATGCCCAGCCGCTGCTTCATGCCAAGAGAATACTTTCTGTAAGTCCGCTTATCCGAAGGATCCAGCCCGACACGTTCAAGCGTTTCTTCCAGGTCTTTTTTCCCTGCCTTTCCCTGGATCGAGGCCAGGATCGACAGATTGGAAAGGCCTGTCTCCCCGCCTATAAAGGACGGGTTCTCGATCAGTACGCCGATACTTTCGGGAAAAGACATATCTTTCCCGAGTATTTTTCCGCCGATCCGCACCTGACCGGAGCTGGGAAGGATCAGGCCGGCGATCACGCGCAGGAGCATGGTCTTTCCGGAACCGTTTTTCCCCTTCAGTCCATAGACGCGCCCCTTTTCAAAACCCACGGATATGTGGGACAGTATCGGGCTGCGCCGGATCTGTTTTGAAACATCGTTCAATTCTACATACATATGGATCCCCCCTCAGGCTTTTAGCACGTCCTTTTCTCTCGCCCGCCAGACATACAGCAGCAGGCTTGCCGCCAGCAGGACGCCGCCGGCAAGCAGCGGTTTCCAGAGCCGCATGGAAAAAAGCGGCTGGTAAACGGTATAATAAGCCACGAACTGCCAATTCCGGGCATTTAAAAACGATGTGGCCGATTGATACAGCAGCTGGATGAGGACCGGCGTCAAAAGAACGACGACACTGTTTTTCGCGAACATGCCCGCAGTCAGCGACAGGACCGCGAAGATACCGCCGAACAACGCCAGGAACAGCCATTTCGCCAGCATATACAGCATGGGCATATGGTAATAGATCCCGGCCATCATCCCGTCGACGCCCACGCTGTCCCATCGGCTCATGCTGTCCGGAGACAGGACGGGGAAAAACCACAGCGTCACAAGGAAATCCCATATCATGGGAAGGACTACCCCCGCCGCTCCGGAGAGAAAGGCGGCGATCCACTTGGCCCGATAATAGGCGCTCCGCGCCGTCCGGCTCAGGATCTGATCCCGATAGCCGCTCTGCCGGTCCTGACAGGCCGACGCGCCGAAAGGAAGCGCGGCCAGCACCGGAAGGCACATGCTGTATATGTACGCGTGGACGCTCATACTGTTTCCCAAAATACATTCCTGATACACATTATGCGGATACACTTCTTCTCCGTGGCTCATCACGCCCAGCGACCGGGTATAAGGGATCTTATACTGGACGGTATGCCATATGACAAAAACCATACCCAGTCCGAGTATGACAAAAAAGGCCCGACAGCAAAACGCCCTGTGAAGTTCTGTTTTCAATATCTTTCTCATGGTTCTTCTCCCGGTATAGGCAGCTGTATATAGGCCATTTCGTCCAGATGTTCCTTCATGATCTCATCTGTCGGGAGATAGCCCATGTTGTTCACTTCCATGGTCGGGATCATTTTCCCTTTTTCCATGTTCTCCACATCATCGCTCAATAATACATAGCCTAACGTAAAATCTACGTCTTCTCCCGTACCGAGCGTATATTCATACCTTTTTTTTGGATTATCATTGGGCTGGATCGGGTCCATGTACTCGACCTCACGCGTCACCGACGCTTTTCCTGTATCCGTCTCGTAAAACCGGATGTTAAATTCCTTGAGGTTGATGGTCTCCGGCTCCTCCGCCAGATTGGCGATATTTACCTGCACCTTGGCGATACGCGCGCGGCCAACGCACTGGCCGGCTTCATCGATCACGCCGTAACGGATATAGTAATTCATCGAGTCTTCCTCCAACTCTATGCCTGAGTCGGCAATATTATCATAGTAGTCCATATCCTGAAAAGTCAGCCGGATATTCCCGTTCTCCACCTGCTGTCCCTGATCGAACAGCTTTTCTTCCGGCATGATCTCCTCCGGCTGATCGCCACGGGCTTCCCACGCGTCCTCCGGCAGGATGCCTGTCGTCTCTTTTTTATGCGCTTCCGCCACGTAGTTGGACTGGGCCGGGCTTTCCGTTTCCGGCGCTGTCGGGGCGGAACAGGCGCTAAACAACAAGGCCATGGAAAGGACCGCGGCCGACAGCCTGTATGTTTTATTCACTGGCAACACCTCCTTCATGCTCGTCTTTGCTCACAGGTAACTCGATATATTTCAGCCGGTCAAATTTATTTTTATCCTGCTCCACAGGACGTACGCCCATGTTGTGGACATCCAGCGCGACAGATACGCTTCCGTCTTCCAGTCCCGCCATCCGTTCCCCAACGACCAGATAGCTGAGGCGGAAGGTTTCTGACTGACCGCCTTCAAACGTATATTCGTATATTTTCTTTGGATCATCGTTTGGCTGGGTTTTATCCGCGAAGATCAGTTCTGACGTACCCTTGCTTTCCCGTGTCGCCGTATCATAAAATGTCACGCCCATTTCCATCAGCGTCATTGTATAGGGTTTGGCCGATGGATTTGTCAATGTCACTTCCACTGTCATAAATTTCGCCCCGTTGATCAGATCCTCCGCTTCATCCATGTACTCGAACCGTTGATAATAAGCGATCCGGTCTTCAGGCAGTATGATCTGCGCGTCTTTTGCGTTGTCAAAGAAAAAAACCTGGTCCGCTTTTGCCTGTATGCCGTTATTCTCCACTATTTCTTTATTTTCGTACAGGGAACCATCCGGAATGATCTCCATCTCATTCTGGGCGTTTAAATCCCCGGCCTGCGCGCGGTCTTTGTTCAGCGCATAATCCAATGTGGTCTCTTTCCGGTATTGCTCCGATCCAGCGACAAAATTCGTCTGGCTCTCCGGCTCCGTCTCCTCGGGAGCCGAACAGGCACAAAGCATCAAAGCCATGAAAAGGGCCGCGGCCGACAGCCTGTATGCTTTTTTCAAAATAACACCTCCTCAGGTTCTGGGGATCAGATCCTTGTACTTTGCCCGGCGCAGGGCCGCCATATAACACAATACGGCCAGTACGGCGATACCCGCGATCTTTATGGGCTGATCCGTCAAAAAACTAAAACAGAAAAACAGAGGGGAGCGAAGCTGGATCCATTTCGCGAAAGCCAGCATCATCATAAAGCCCCAGACAAATTGTCCGGTACGCCAGCGCAGATACAGGATCGCCCCAAAGATCAGTTCCAGCTGCGCGTACAGAAAAAGCAGAAATCCGACATACCGGAAGGCGGAAACGGATCCTCGCAGAATGTTCCATGTCTGTAAAGTAAAAACGGCAGTAACCGAAAAAGCCGCCAGAAAACCACATCGCATCAGGCTTTTTATCTGATATCCCACAGCCTGCGTTCTGCCGCCCCGGAGCAGCATGCGGATCGGATCCATTTCCCGCCAGATCAGGACGGCCGCCATTATGGCCGCCAACCATCCCACGTACAGCAGGAAATGCGCGGATAAGGTAAAAAACAGCCATTCCGCTCCCATATTGAAAAAAAACGTCTGAAATGTTTCCGTGTCCCGACGGACCACCCAGGCAGAACTCAGGATCAGCATCAAAAACAACACGATCAGACTTTTGTTCCTTCGCACGATTTTCCCCATGGTCTTCCCTACTTTTCCACCGTATAATCCAGTCGGCACTGATTTTTTACCGGATAATTAGTATATACCAGGTTAAGCGGACACGATCCAGTTTTCAGTTCCCGGTACATTTCATCCAGCCGCGGATCGTAATAAACAGGAAACGGCACTTCCACCTGACAGCTTTCCCCCGGCATCAGCGTGATCGTTGTCCCTTCCACATGGTCATTTTGGCTCACGAATCCAAAAAGATCCATATAACCGCACCAGGCTCCGGACTGAAGCCGTATATCCCGGACGACGATACTGCTTGGCGAAGAACTGGTATTCTCTATAAGTATATTTGCCCATATTTTCCATTTTGGCTCGTTATAATAAGCTGTTATATCTTCATGATCCAAAAAGGCCCGACTCCCTGTAACCGTCAGTTCACAGCCATTGAATGTCAATGCTTCGCCCTCATCCACCCATACCTGTCCGGGCTCCGGAAAACGCCTGTTCAGATAAATATTCCTTCCTGCCGAAACCGCCATCAGCACGATCAACGCTGCCGCCAGGGATCGCCAGGCGCGTTTGTACCTTCTACTCATACAGCCACCCTCTATCGATCCAGCACGTCTTTCTTCCGCGCCATCATACCATACATAAACAAAGACAACGCCAGAAAACCAGCGGCCACGCATAATGGTTTCCACGCCCGCATGTACCTCGCCGACTGAGCCAGGTCAAAATAGCAGGTTGTCTCCCAGGATGGAACATCCGCAAGAGAACAGGTGAAGTTGTAAAACATCTGGATCAAAGCGGGAAACAAAAGAACGATAAAAACATTGGACGCGAGACGGCTTACGCTCAACGCCATGACCGCGTATATACCGCCGAACAGTCCGATAAAACTCCAGATCATCAGCGTATACAAAAACGGATGGGCATAATAAAATTCCGGGAGCATGCCGCCTATGGCGGCCCCATCCCATCCTGTCGTGATATCGCCTCTTATTGTAGGATACAGACACATATTCAGCAGAAAATCTGTCAGCACCGGTATCAAGACGACCAAAGCGCCTGACAGAAAAGCCGCCGCGCATTTAGCCGTAAAATAATATTTTCTGTCTGTCCGGCTCAATATGTTCTGATCGTAGCCGCCGCGCGTATCTTCGTAAGCCGAGGCGCCGAAAGGCAGCGCAGCCAAAACAGGCAGACACAGAGCGAAAATATGTACTTGCAGGCCATAGATATCACCCAGCATACACCGCTCATAAACATTATGGGGATAAAGCATATAGCCGTTTGAATAAACTTCCTGATAGGCCATATAAGGAATACTGAACTGGATAAAATGCCAGAAAACGAGAAAAAGCCCCGCCGCCAACGCCGCGAAAAACCGATAATTGCCAAGCGCGCGGCGGACTTCCATTTTCAGGACATTTTTCATGCTATCTCCCCCCGTTCGTTATTCTGTTTACATTTTACCATGGATTTTGGATCCATGGCCGTTCCCCCGGCAGTTTTTACAACTTTTTTACAATTATAAACTATTACAGGATATCTTTTCGTTTAAAGAGGATCCGGCCTGAAACGACGGCGGCGCAGCACAGCGCGAGGCATAACAAAAGGGTCTGGCCGGCCGTGATATCGCCCATACCATCATAATAACGGCTCCGGCACAGCATGGACAGATTACCGATAAGGAAGGGGGACAGCCGGAATACCGAAACCATCAGCGCCGCCGTCAGGATGAGCAGTCCGTATACCGGACGCAGGACCAGGCTTAGGACATGCTGGAGCAGCGCCAACGTGATGAAAACAAGCAAGGGCGCTCCGTAACAAATGGCCAGGAACTTCGTGTCCGTCATGGGCAGCTGACAGCCTGCCAGCGCCTCCGGTCCGTGAAAAAAAAGAAAGCTCACCGTGATCACACCCAATGTCAGCGCATAATAACTTAAGGCGCAAAGAACGCTCCACAGGCACCGCTCATACCACCAGGACGCGCGTTTCGGGCAGCGCGCCAACGCGTTTTTTCCACTCGTCTTCAGATCGGCCATGGAATATTTACCCACCAGAAATACGAGATACATATGGACGCACAGCCAGTCCAACGGAATGCCCGGCGCCCGGTTGCTGCCTTCCGGAACAGGATCGGATCCCCGAAAATAGAAAAACACATAATCTGTCAGGCCCGGCGGTTCCGTATTACCATAAAAGGCGGCATCCGCCGCCCACAATGTATGCCGCTGCCACACGGAAAAAGTGACCAGGAAAACGACCGGCAAAAACCACAGTATATTTCGGCCGATCCCCCGCCGGA
The DNA here is from genome assembly GCA_944376975.1 of uncultured Lachnospiraceae bacterium. Classification (GTDB taxonomy): domain Bacteria; phylum Bacillota; class Clostridia; order Lachnospirales; family Lachnospiraceae; genus Frisingicoccus. Next base: position 99 of record CALWEE010000024.1, on the reverse strand, counting down.
TATCGGTCAAAAGCAGCGCCTTCATACATGCGCTGCCCTCTTTCTTTGCCTTGTTTTCTTTATCCCTTTTTATCAACGCTCTCAGGCCCGGTGTTCCTT
>CALWEE010000023.1 GCA_944376975.1 uncultured Lachnospiraceae bacterium | reverse complement strand
CGTATCAGGCGTTTTTTCATGTCGGGATAGTTAGGTGCTGTCCATTCGGTTGGAGTGCAGACCTACCGGACCAGGTACCAGTTTCCATGATAGGAAACGGCATACAGCTCGATGCCGCCGGCCAGCCAGTCCGGCCAGATCTGGCTCCAGTCCGGATAGGCGTAAAACCGCATCAGACAGGCTTCTTCCGGCGTGATGCCGTGTTCCGAGACGATCCGAGCCAGCGCGTCGTCGCTCAACGGTTCATCGCCGGAATAGCTGAAACGGTTGATGCCGGAACTGGTGACCGGGTCGGAAGCGATGTCCACTTCCTGAAGCCTGTTTGACCAGAGGGATTCCAGTTCCTCGCGTTCGCTGTCCGAATGGACCAGGTAAAGATCCGCGATGGACGCGGCGTCCTGTTCCAGGAAGGCGGTGGTAAAATCTTCAAACAGGTCGCTTGTCGAGAGCGCGTCCGATCCGTCCGGCGCGTCTGTCGGATCGGGTGTTTTATCCGGCGCGGTTTCGGAAGGAGCGGACGTGGACGGATCGGTTTGGCCCCGGTACGCGTCCAGAAGTCCGATGGAATCGTAACAGGTAAGGGCAACGCGGCTGTCGGCGCTTTGATAGGGGGACAGGATGCCGCAAAGCTCGGTGAGGCTCCCGCCGCCGGTCATCTGACACGTTTGGGCGGGACGCCGCGTGCAGCAATCTTCCAGATAAGCCAGACGGTCGTTGAAGCTCAGGCTGACGGAAGCGTCGTCATAGTCATACATTGTCCGGAAAAAGCTGTCGGTCAGTTCCGCTTGTTCAAGGCCGGTCTTCCATTCATCCATATAACCTTGCATATACTGCTCCGGTATCGTGTCGGACATACCCTCCCAGTTATAGACAGCGGCGCTCGACCAGCCGTATTTCACATCGTCCGATCCTGTCTGGCTTTTACCTATAGATTCCAGGGCGCCTTCCCCGGCGTCTGTGCAGCAGAACGCGAAATAAGCGAACTCGGAACAGTCCACGCCGCCGGATATCCGGAGCGTTCCGTCATAAGTCAGGCGGATCAGTCCGAAAGTCTGGGTGTTGAAGTTGAAATAATGATCCAGATAAAGACCGGTCTGTCCGTCCTGGGTCCCCCGCATGAACTGGATGGAAGATGAATATAACGTATCGGCCAGTCCATGGATGGCGATCTGTTTTTCATCGGCGGCGGCGACGCTGCCGTCCGCCATGGCTTCATAGACGGTCATGTACAGGATCATTTCCGGAGAGGCCAGACTTCCGGTCGCGTAGTCGGCTGCCGGTTGGGAACGGATGGTCAGCAGTTCATTCTGTCCGTCCGCGTCGTAATCGTAGATATCGGCGCATAAAAGGCCGGTGAGCCGTTCCGGCGGGATGAGGGTTTCCCCGCCGCCGTAGCCGGTCCCGCTGTACGTTTCACTTCCGGTGGCGATCACGCCGTACTGGCTGGCCAGCCGATCCAGGGTGTCCATGAGCAGGGCGTCCGCGTCCAAACTTTCCGTCTGCCCGGTCCCGGATGGCGCCTCAGCCGTTTCCGGCTGCAGTTTTATCGTGTTGAGGAGATAGGCGTAACTGTCAAAGCTGGTGACTTCGCCGCGGTAATATTCATATCCATCGGCATTTACGGTCACCGTATAATCTTTTCCGCTGTCGAAAGTGAGGAAGCAGCACTGGCCGGAGGCGTTTGTCGTTTCGTTCAACGCGCCCAGGAAAACCGTGTCCTTATCGATATCGAGCTGGAAAAGATCTTCGATCTCACCATATATGTAGGAGCCGTCTCCCGGTACATAGACGTAGGTATCGTCGCGAACGTGCAGCTGCACGGAAGCGTTTTCCACCGGTTCGCCGGTAAGGGCGTCGTTCACCTGTATGAGGCAGTTGGACCGGCTGCCGAATATGCCCACGTCCTGAAGGGCTTCGATCAGATATTCGGTCTGGCTGACCGTCAGTTTGCCTTCATCCTGCATCATGTAGGCGCTGGCCATAAGGGCGTAGCCGTAGTCGGTAAACGATGGCGAGCCCGGAAGGAGGTACATGGAGCGGTAGAGCAGCAGGGACATCTTTTCCATGGCTTCTTCCGTGGAAAGCCCGTCCTGGCGCCAGTCCTGCCAGAGCTGATACATGGCGTAAGAAGTAATGGTAGACGCGTTGTGGATGTCTATATCGTCATTAAAATCCTGGACGTGATAGATGGTCGGACTGCCGGACCTTTGCGTGTCCTGGGAAGGGTAAAAGTCCCGGACGGCGTTGACCCAGTCCGGATCTTCTTTTGTATACCAGGCTTCCGCCAGCTCGCCCATCACGTCGCAGTAAGATTCTTCAATGGCGCTGGATTCCCTGGATTTGGCGTCAGTGGAGACGATCACGTTATTATATACGCTGTGGGTAAACTCATGGACAGTGAGGGCTTTTTCGTAAGGATATCGGTTGTTGGCGTTTTCTCCAAGATAAAAGATGGCGCTTGTTTCTGAACCGGGATAGGTTATGATATCGTTTTTTTTCGGCGTGGCGTCGTCATCCATGAACATGCCGGAAGCATTGTATACGAGACGCAGTTCGCCGTTTTGGTCATTGTATCCGGTCCTTCCCAGGACGTCCAGATAAAAGTCGTAGGCAGCGGCGGCGGAGGCGTAGATATTCCAGGCCGGCGTATCCGTGTCGGAAATATCGGTCGTCCGCAGCGGATCTTCCAGGATATCCGTTGTGAAGTAGTCGCCCACAGGACCATAATAGAGAAAATCGAAGTTTTCCGCGAGGCCAATGTCCAGCGGATCCGCCCGTTCGTATAAAACGATGATCCGGTCCTTTTCGTCAAAATCAGAGGCGATCGCAGCGACTTTTCCCTGGGCGTCATAAAGGGCTATGTTGCGGGAAGCGTCAAGGAACACGTATTCACCGGAACCGTTGTCGTATTCCATGGGAAGATCCCGGTCGTAAGCGTCGCTCTCCACGTAGATCGTGTCATAGGCCTTCAGCCGGTCTTCAAAAAGGAGCAGCTCGCCGTTCTGGGCGTCCACAAGGACTTGAAAGCAGTTAAGGCCGTTGGACACCTGACAGGAATAGGCCAGGTGGAGCGCGCCGGAAGCGTCCGGATAGATGACGAGGTCTGGCCCGTCGTCAAAGTCGATCTGTTCGGCCGGCGTTTCGTAAATACTGTAGACATATTCTTCGACGCAGGCATAAAAGTCGTCGATGGTAAGGGCGGGTTCCGAAGAAAGCCCTTCCACCGGCGTATATGTGCCGGAAGCGGCCAGAACGCGGCCGTCGGGATCGGCCATGATGGCCGTCTGGTTTCCATAGACGGTCAGCCCCTGCCACACCTGCTGGAATTGATACCAGGTTTCCCCTTCAGGGGAGGAGGCAGCGCTCAAAGGCACAAGATCCGACGCGGATACGGCCAGACCAAGATCCACGGCGGCCTGCGCGGCGTCGGCCTCGGAGGCGACGGTGATGTCGCCGGAAAGATGATACAGACCGGTAAAGTTGCCGCTTACGTAAAAACCGGAGGCTTCTTCGTCCATTTCCGAAGAAAGGCCGGACGCGGGATCGCCGGAAGGCGTTCCGGAAGCCATAAGATCGAACAGGATGGACGCTACCAGCAGGACAGAAAGTCCCAAAGTGATCCATCCATATATATGTTTTTTCATAACGCTTCTTCCTCCTTGCCGATCCTGTCTTTTCCGGATCGTTCTTTTATTTTTTTCATATATGTCCGGCTGACCGGAAGGGCGGTCCCGTCTGAAAGCCGGATCAGGGTGCCCGCGAAACGGCGGATGTGCCGGCTGTTGACCAGATAGCTCTGGTGACAGCGGATGAAGCCGGAATCTTTGAGCAGATCCTCCAGCTGATCCAGCCGGCCGTAAAATCCGGTGTCATCGCGGCCCATGTGGGCGATGATCTTGCGCTTCTGGCTTTCCAGATAGCGTATTTCGTTCAAGGGCAGCTGGACCTGGCTTCGGGAAACGGAAACGTTGAGAAAATCGGCGGGCCGTTTCATGCGTTCTTCCAGATACCGGCCGATCACGTCCTGAAGCCGGGCCATGGATACCGGTTTGATCAGAAAATCAAAAGCGTGGTAGCGGTAACCTTCGGTCACGTATTCCGCCGCTTCCGTCAGGAAGATGATATCGGTATCCGGATGCAGGCAGCGCAGCTGACCGGCGGTCTCAAGGCCGTTCATGACGCCGGAAAGGTGGATCTCAAGGAACGCCAGGTGGTATCCGGTCTCGCTGCCGGAAAGCAGCAGGTCTTCCCCGTTGGAAAAGCATGAAAACGCGTATTCATCCGCGTCGAACAGAAGTTTTGAAAGCGCGTCGCGAAAAGTGTCGCGGTGAGCCGTATTCGGATCACAGATGGCGATATGGAGCAGACCGGGTCACCTCCCTTGGGTTTATCTTTTATCATTATCGGTGAAAAAAAACCTTCTGTAAATGTGTGACACAAAGAGAGACGAGATCCGCTGGAAAACGTGCTACATATGGAAGCATATATCCGGTCCAAAACAGAGGAAAACAATGCTATAATAAGCTATACTTTCATGCCTGCAGGCAAGTCCCGCAGGCGCAGGACGAGGGGGACTGAGAAAATATGTCCAGGTTTTCTGTATATCTGAAGGAACTTTTGGATCAAAGGGGCGAGCCCATCGCCCGTGTGGCGAAAAACGCGGGCATTGAGCGCACATCCATCCATAAAGCGCTGAAAGATGAGCGTATGATGTCCTATACGGCGTTGAAGAAGCTGACCAGTTATCTGCAGCTGACGCTTTCCCAGGTATGGGAACTGAACCAGTATTACGAGATGCTCCTTCAGGGCGAAGATATATACCGGCTCCAGGAAGCGATCTGCGACCTGCTCGGCGAGCTGTCGCTGCTGCATTTTTCCGACCATCACCGGACAGGCCTTTTAAGATCGGGGCCGGATCTTTCCGGGCTTCCCCGGCTCATATCCGGCAGATCCCAGGCGGAAGCGGCGATCCAGTCAGTGTTCCAGTGGGAAGTGACGGCAGGCGGGGGCGGCGAGATCGACCTGTATCTTCCGGCCCGGTCGGACCTGCTTGACCGTCTGTCCGGCCTTTGGGAACAGGGAGCCTGTTTTGACGTGCGTCAGCTGGTGACGTTTTATCCCAATCATTCAGGAAAAGGCACCCATATCGATAATATCGGGCTGCTCCGGCATATCCTGCCGGCTTCCTTTATATCCGGCGGCCAGTATAAGGCCTATTATTACTTTGAAAACGGTTCAGGGACGGTCCACATCGATCCGCTTCCCTATTTTATCATCACGCCCCATGTGCTGATCCAGATGGATCCCAAACTGAGCGTCGTCCGGTTCCAGACCGACACGGAACTGATCGACCTGTACAAACGCCGTTTTTCGGCCATACTGACCGAATGCCAGGCGCTGAACACCTATTCCGGCGATCCGGAGCGTATACTGGAAGACTATATGCGGAGTACGGACGAGAAAGGGTATTACACCCTTATGACCCAGCCGTGCCTGGGACATTATTACACCCGGGAACGGATCCTGAAACAGATCCGCAAGGATATCCCGGAATGGGAAAAGCTGGCGGAACTGGGAGACAGGCGATTCGCCCGGCTGAGGGAACTTCAGTATAACTATTACACCATATTTTTGGAAGACGGGCTGCGCCAGCTCGCCCGGGATGGGGCTATGGCAGACTTGCCGAGGGATTTTGTGGAGCCTTTCGACGTGAAAAGCCGGCTGATGATGTTCAGAGAACTGCGGGAGGACATCGCCTCCGACGTGATCCGGGGCTGTATCGCCGATCCGGAAAAACTTCCCGTCCCGCCGTATCTGACGTTTACCAGCGATCCCCGGTGGGGCGTGCATATCTATGCCGCACAAAGCTACACAGGCGGTCCCTATGCCTGCAATCTCCATATCGGCGAAAGCAGCATTGGCCAGACATTCTGCGAATTTATCAGATCCCTGCCGAACAGCAAGTTTGTTTATCCGAAGGAGCGCACCCTGGACATACTGGACGAGCTGATCGGGGAACTGACATACACGCTGCAAAAGGAGGGTACACATGTTTGATGTAGAACATCTTTGCCCGGGCTGCATGGGCCATCTTTCCGACCGGGAAAGACCCTGTCCGCGCTGCGGTTTTTCATGGAAGACTTACGCGGCCGGCAGCAGGGAACTGGCGCCTTTTACCATCATCGGCGGCCGGTATCTTCTGGGCGTGAAGATCGGGACCGGCGGTTTCGGCATCACGTACATAGCCATGGACCTGGCGGCGGAAAAGCCGGCGGCCATAAAGGAATTTTTCCCGGCCAGCCTGGCCGGGCGCGCCGGCGACCGGGTCGAAGCCCTTCCCGGCGAGGAGGGCCGTTATTTCAGGGACGCGCTGCGCGCCTTCCGTAAGGAGGCAAAACTGCTTTCCCGCTTCACCGGCGTGGAAGGGATCGTGCCGTATAGGGACTATGTGACGGAAAACGGGACGGCCTATCTGGTCATGGATTACGTGGAGGGCGTCAACCTGAAACAGTATATGAAACAGACCGGCAAGACCTTTTCCCAGGAGGAAGCTCTGAGGCTGATGAAGCCCATCCTGCTGGCGGTGGAACAGATGCACCGACAGAAGGTCCTCCACCGGGACATCAGTCCGGAGAACCTGATCTTAAAACCGGACGGGACGCTTTTGCTGATCGATTTCGGGGCGGCCAGAGAATACAGCCTGGATGAAGACGAGAACCTGACGGTCATCTTAAAACACGGCTACGCGCCGGAGGAGCAGTACCATTCGGGCAGCCGGCAGGGGCCGTGGACCGACCTGTACGCCTGCTGCGCCGTCCTGTACCAGATGGTGAGCGGGATCCTGCCCCAGGATGGGGCCAGCCGGAGCCGGAAAGACGACCTGCTCCCCCTGGACGAGATCGAAGGGCTGTCCGTGACGGAGCGTTTTGCCCGCGTCATCGAAAAGGGCATGACCATCCATGCCACGGAGCGTTACGTGTCCATAAAATCGTTGATGAAAGCCCTGTATCCGGAAGAAAAGCAGCCGGAAGCGGATCCGGGGACAGAAGGGCGAAAGGCCGATACGGGGCCGGCCGCGACAGGACCGGAACACAAGGACGAAAAACCAACGACGGACCGGCCGGCAAAACCGGCCGCGAAGAAGGAGCCGGAAGAAACAGAAGAAAACAGGTTTGCCATCCATATGCCTGAAAACCGGGAATCCGGAAGGTCACGGCTCGTCCTTTCCATCGTGGGATTTGTGGCGGCTGTGTTCATCCTTGTATACCTGTTCCGCCCCCGGGGAGCGGTGGGCCCGGACGCGAACGGCGGCGCGGGCGTCATGCCGGAAGACGGCGTTGTCTGGCTGGCGACCTATATAGACGCGGGAGACGGCGTCGAAAAATATGAGATCGAATACAACGAGAGCGGATATTACGAGCGGATAATAAGCTATGGCACGACGGAAGCGCCTTACGCGTACGGGTGGCTGGCCATGGGCAGCACGGCTGTGGATCCGTCATACGGGCCGATCGTTTCGGATTTCACGTACAGCTATGGTCCCGACGGAAGGATCGCGGACGCTACCCAGACGACCGATACAGGCATAACGTATCACGCGGCCTGGATGTATGCTTCCGAGGACACTATGACGCCGGAAACGTTGTATTTTGAGACCACGTATCCTTCCGGCCAGATCGGCGCCTCCGGAACGGTCCGGATGGATGAGGAGGGCAAGGTGCTTGAGATCGAAACAGATGACGGCGGTTATCCCATTGTCATCAACTTTGACTACAGCGGGGGGAGAGAAGAAGTTACCCAGATCAGCCAGCGGGTCTATTGCGTGGACGTGACCGACTATGATTCGGTCAGAGCCTTTTTTGAGCGATACTACGACACGGGCGCGGTTATCTATGGTGTGGATTATGGAATCGGCGCGGATGGTCTGCCGGATATCCTTTCCTGGAGCGGAAAGACCGACGCGGAGGGACATGCCGAGGTTTACGCCGAAATCTGCGACAGCTCTCCGGGACTGGTCCTGGAACCGGTCCGGTCCGTCCGGGATCTGTATGCCTACACCAGCGATCAGATCGAAAACAACGGGACGGATATCGATGCCTATGGCAATCCGCTCAGTGACGCGTACGGCGCGGCTTACTATTATGAAGAATATGAAGTAGAAGACGGCGTTTTTACGCCTACCGGACGCGCTTCCGGAACGGCTCCGGATCTGGCCGATCATCCGTCCGGGTCCGAAGGGACCGACAGAAGAAGTTACGTGTCCCTGAATGATCAACCGTCCCATATGGAAATATTGGACCTTTTCGCGCAATACGGGTTTAATGGCGACTCAGAGGAATATCCGCAGAATTTCGCAAAAGAGGAAGTTAAGCGGCTGGTTTTTGAAGGCAATCTGGACTGTGCCATTGTCCAGGTGAGCACGGATATGATCGGTACAGGGCATGACGGATTTTATGTTTTCCCTCCGCGGCAGTGGTTCCTGGATGATGACACGGCATGGACATTGTACGCGTATAACGGCGATATCGGATGGAACCTGACTTGGATGCTCATGGACGAAGGTTATTACAGTCCGGATGACACGGCATATGATTTTTTTCCAACTTTGCAGGCCACAACCGGAGATCTTGTGTTTCACGCGACCACATCCTTCCGGTACGAAATGGCGGAACAATATCTCTACTATTGGTCGGAAGCCGATCCGGATGAACGGACGTGGATGCTTTTTAATGATGAGACAGGCGAGCAGAGCGCAGGGCTGTACGTGGCCGGAGACGCGTAACGGAAGTAAGAAAGAATGAGGACAAAGGCATGGAAAGGATAAGTTTATTAGGAGCCGGCCTTCTGTTTTTGGCCGGGGCGTCTGTCCTGGGGGCGGCCGGCGCCGTAACGGGGCGGAAAATGGCTGCCGCGGACCGTATCGCGGCCAGGTGCCTTCCGGCGGCGTTTTTGTTGAGCCTGCTTTCAACGCGGCTGTGGGGCGGACAGCTCTGCGCGCTCTTTCATGTGACGCAGATCGTGTATGTGGGCGGTATGGCTGTTTTGACGGCAGCCGTCGCGGTGTGGGCCGCGTTTCGCCCGGGGAAAGCCGCGTATGCCGCGGGAGCGGCAGTCAGCCTGATCGGTATGGTCAGCTGGATATCGTCGGCGGTCCTTTTTCCCCTGACCTGTATGGCCGGCGCGGCCATCTGCGCGGCCGCCTGGTTTTTATCCTGTATGGGGCTGGCGATCCCTCACAGACCGGAGCGCAAAGAAGCCGGCGGGCAGACCCTTAAGCCGGAACCGCCGGGTAAGGCAGGCCCGGAAGGCTTTTTGCTCATGTTGTCCGGATATTTCGCCGGCGGACAGGTACCGGTCCCTTCCGGTGAAGAACTGCGTTTGGGCAATGACGCCAGATATTGCCACCTTGTCCTCGATCAGCCGGGCGGACCGCCCTGTCTGTGCGGCGTCCGGTTCCTGGAAAAAAGAGGCACGTATCTGGTCACCTGCTACGCACCGGAAGCCCTGATCGATGGGACCGGGCGCGCGCTGCCCGAAAACAGCAGCGTGGAAGTCCGTCCCGGCACTGTCTTTGAAAACGCGGCGGATCAGTCGCCGCTGTTCCAGACAGGCTAAAAAAAGCCCCTTCGCGGAACGATACCATGTATCTGTCCGCGAAAGGGCTCTTTTTTTAAGATGAGAAAATCATATATTTTCTTTGGTTTCCGTATAGACATGGACCTTGTCGATCCGGTTTTTGTCCATCTGTTCCACGACAAAACGGATGCCGTTTTCCTGTATTTCTTCCCCTTCTTCCGGGATATGTTCCAGTACGTTGATGATATGTCCGGCAATGGAGTCATAGTCGTCCGATTCGATATGACAGCCGAAGGTTTCGTTGATATCGTCCAGCTTTGTCCCGCCGTCCACCATGAATTCGCCGTCTCGGATCTGGACGATCTCATCTTCTTCATCCACGTCGTACTCATCGCGGATCTCGCCGACGATCTCTTCCAGAAGGTCCTCCAGCGTGATGATGCCGGAGGTGGCGCCGTACTCATCCAGTACGACGGCGAAGTTGAACGATTCGGTCTTCATCTGGACGAGCAGTTCCGATGTCTTCTGATATTCATAAGTAAAAAACGGTTTGCGCAGATAATCGTCGATGCGGAAGTCTTCCGGTTTTCCTTCATAGGTGAAGAAATCTTTCAGGTTAAGTATGCCGATGATGTCATCCTTGCTTTCGTCATAGACCGGCATACGGCTGTACATTTCCCGTTTGAATATATCAAAAACTTCCTGATAAGAGGCTGAAGCCGGAACGAAAGCCACGTCGATACGGGGGATCATCACGTCTTTCGCCATGGAATCGCCGAAATCGACCACGTTGCTGATCATTTCTTTTTCATCGTTCTCGATGATGCCTTCTTCGTGGCTCACATTGATGATGGTCCTCAGTTCGCTTTCCGTCATCGTGTTTTCCTGTTCGTCTTTACGCATGCCCAGCATGAACATCAGGCCGTTGGATATGGAATTGATGATGAAGGCGATGGGCGTAAAGAGGATCGTCAGGGCATATATGGGATGCACATAGAGGAAGCACAGCTTTTCAGCGCGCCGTGTCGCCAGGTTCTTCGGAGTGACTTCACCGAAGATAAGGATGATCAGGGTAAGCACGCCGGTGGTGATGCTGACGCCGGTGGCCACCTGATTGCCCATGCCCAGGTTGGTCAGGAGCCGGGTGATGGCGATGGTCATAAGGGACGACGCGGAAAGGTTGACGATGTTGTTGCCGATCAGGACGGCGCTGAGCAGTTTCTGGGGATTTTCCACCAGCCTGCGTATCTTGGCGGCATTTCTGCGGCCTTCTTCCTCAAAGTTGCGGATACGGATCTTGTTGACTGTCATGAACGCTGTCTCTGCCGAAGAAAAAAAGGCTGACAGCATGATCAGTATGACAAGTACGACAAGCTGGACCGCCAATATGGAATCCAAAAAAATCATCTCCTGTTTAAAAATATACTTGATAAAGATTCTATCTTATGTATATGTCCTTGTCAAGAAATAAGAGGAAATCTCACTTTTCCCCTTGTATTCGGGAAAGAATCATTGTACAATATGTTCAGGTTTGGATTGGAAGTCTTCAGGAAGGAGATTGGATATGAGGAAAAAGACACATATGTCACTGGCCCGTCATATGCTGACAGATATGCAGGATGATCAGTTCTTCGTATATGGGCGCATGTTCAGACTGGGCAGTATACTTCCAGATCTGGTTCCAAGCTTTGTCACGAAAAAACATCAGATCGATACGACTTTTGACATAATGGAAAAAAAGATGCGTAAAGTTGTGGAGGAATACGACGGCAGAAGCCGTCTTTCCATGATGCGGTGCAAAGATATGGGTGTCATCACCCATTACATCGCCGATTATTTCACATTTCCCCACAATCGAATATTCGCCGGGACAATGCGCGAGCATATCCGGTATGAAAAAGTGTTAAAATATGCCATGAAGGATTATATGAGCCAGGGATATGTGGGCCAGCAGCCCATCATCCGCGAGCAGCTGTCTTCAGTGGAAGATATATGCGCGTTCATCCGCCGGTGCCATGAGCACTATCTGCAGGTGGTGAACGGTGAGCATGAGACCGACTGTATGTACAGCGTGGAAGTGTGCAGGCAGGTCATGGAAGCCATGATGATCCTGATGTACATGCGTGCGGCTCAGATGTCCAGAAGGGTGCGGCCGGCCTGATCCTGCCGGTCCGGGTCGTATATATAGGCTGAAAGAAAGTACTTTAACACCGATTGTTAGAGTACTTTTTCATTGAGAAGGAGTGAAAAGATGGAACCTATGATAAAACTGGAACATCTGGACAAGACGTTCACAAGTAAGAATCAGACGGTGAAAGCGTTGAGCGATATCAACCTGGAGATACAAAAGGGCGATATCTTCGGCATCATCGGCATGAGCGGGGCGGGCAAGAGCACGCTGATCCGCTGCATGAATTTCCTTGAGCGTCCCACAGGCGGAGCGGTTTATATCGAAGGAAAGAACCTGGCGGATATGAACGACGCCCAGCTGCGCAAGGAACGGCAGCAGGTGGCCATGATATTCCAGCATTTCAATCTGCTGGCGCAGAGGAACGTGCGGAAGAATATCGCGTTCTCCATGGAGATCGCCGGCATGAAAAAAGAAGATATCGAAAAGCGTATCGATGAGCTGCTGGATATCGTAGATCTGAAGGATCGCCAGAACATGTATCCTTCCCAGCTGTCCGGCGGACAGCAGCAGCGGGTGGCCATCGCCCGGGCATTGGCTACGAATCCCAAGATCATCCTCTGCGACGAAGCGACCAGCGCGCTGGATCCTACGACGACCCAGTCCATTCTGAAGCTTCTGCGGGAGATCAACCAGAAATTCGGCATCACGATCGTGATCATCACCCACGAGATGAGCGTGGTGGAAAGCATCTGCAGCCATGTGGCCATCATTGACGACGGCCGGCTGGTGGAAACGGGGACCGTGGAAAAGATCTTTTCCCAGCCGGAATCCCGGACGGCCAAAAAACTGATCTATCAGAAGAACGGGGCCGGCGCCACCGATATCGGCCAAAGGTGCATCCGCATCGTATTTGACGGAAAGTCTTCCTATGAGCCGGTGATCGCCAATCTGATCATGGAATGTAAGGTGGCTGTCAATATCATGTTCGCCGATACAAAAGACATCGACGGAAAGGCCTATGGACAGATGATCCTCCAGCTTCCTGAAGACAGGATGCAGGGCGACAAAGTCATCTATTACCTGCGGGACCAAAATCTGAAAGTAGAGGAGTTGGATGCTGATGCTGAGTTCTGATGTGATCAATATGCTGTTGGAAGGTATCGTGGATACACTGCGCATGACGCTGTTTTCCACGCTGTTCGCTTATATCATCGGCTTTCCGGTGGCCGTGATCTTAGTGGTCTGCCGGAAGGGCGGGCTGCGTCCAAGGCCCATGCTCCATGGCGTGGTGGACGCGGTCGTCAACATATTAAGATCTGTTCCGTTCCTGATCCTGATGCTCGTCGTCACGCCGGTGACCCGGGCGATCGCCGGGCGCAGTTACGGCCCTACGGCCGCCATCGTCCCGCTGACCATCGCGGCGGCGCCTTACGTTGCCCGTATGATCGAGTCGTCCCTCCTGGAAGTGAGCAGCGGCGTGGTGGAAGCCGCGCTGAGCATGGGCGCTTCTTTAAAGACGATCATCATGAAGGTGCTCATTCCGGAGGCGAAGACCTCCCTGATCGTGGGCGCGACCATATCCACAGGAACGATCTTCGGGTATTCGGCCATGGCCGGCGCCATTGGTTTTTTTTTTCAAGCAGAAGACGGCATACG
>CALWEE010000022.1 GCA_944376975.1 uncultured Lachnospiraceae bacterium | reverse complement strand
ATGTTGACAAAGACCAGAGAAAAATTGGAAGAACTTGGAAAACAGATGGAACAGCGCGTGAAAGAGACGGACGAAATAGTCCGGAAATTGCAGGAGCAGCTGGAAAAGGAACAGGAAGCCGCGGGGAAAAGAGTCCGTTCGCTGGAACTGCGGGTAGACGATTTGGAAAGACGGCTGGACGGATACGAAAACGTGATCATCAATCTACGGAACAACAACGCGCGCCTCGAGACGATGGAACAGACCATGGAGCGGATCCTGGCCAGACAGAGCAAGCTGGAACGGATTGTGAAAGAACGGCCGGACCAGGGACGGGCTGTGGAGAGCGGGGAAAAAGAAGAAGGCCTTTCCGCGCCTGTTTTATCTTCGCCCAAAGATTCCTATATGACCATCGACTATTTTGATTTCGAGAACCATTTCAGAGGCAGCCGCGAGGCGATAAAAGAAAGACAGAAACAGTATCTGGCCTGTTTTACAGGGCGGGAGCGGGTCGTGGATATCGGCTGCGGAAGAGGCGAGTTCCTTGAATTGCTGAAAGAGGAACATATATCGGCGGTAGGTGTGGATACCTATGAAGAGTTTGTGGATTACTGTAAAGAAAAAGGGTTTGAAGCGGTCTGGGACGACGGTATCCATTATCTGAAAACGATCGACAGGACCGACGGTATATTCGCGGGACAGGTCGTGGAGCACCTGACGCCGGAACAGATCATGGAACTGTGCGCCACGGCTTACGAAAAGCTTGACGCGGGCGCCAGCCTTGTCATCGAAACGCCGAATCCCACGTCCCTTGCCATCTATACCCACGCCTTTTATGTGGATCCTTCCCACGTGAAGCCGGTACATCCTCTGACGATGGAGTATTATATGCAGAAGGCCGGATTCCGGGATATAAAGATCGTTTATACCCGATCCAGCAGGCTTCCGATCCAGATACCCGAGCTGAAGTCGGAAAACAGGGACGATGTGGAAGCGTTCAACAACGTGATGAAGGAAGTTTCCGAGCTGCTTTTCGGCAGTCAGGATTACGCGATCATAGCGACAAAATAAGGAGGAGCTTAAGGTATGTCAGACCAGATGAAAGAGATCAACATTGAAAAGATCATGGAAGAGATCCGTGAAGATATAAAAAACCGGGGCTATAAAGACGAAGACATCGATTTCGAGAATATCACCGGGAACGTGAAAGCCGTGCTCGGCGTCAAGACCGATTTCAGCGCGTTTGAGCTGAAGCACGCGGTGGAAGGCGCGGCCGGACAGCATAAGATCGAATATTACCGCATGATACCCAAGGGCGGCCTGAAAAGCTTTATCCAAAGATCGATCCGCAAGATGGTCCGCTTCATGATGATACCCATGGTGGATCAGCAGAACCAGTTTAATTATCAGATGGTCGTATGTATGCGGCAGATGGAGGCGTACGTAAATGAATGCGACAGCCGTCTGGAGCAGAAAGACCAGGTGATCGACGGACTGGAAGAAGAGATCTTTCAGCTGAAAAACCGCTGCGAAGCTTTGGAAAGCCAACTGGAAGGTAAGGAGGCAAAAGCGTGAAGATCATACAACTGCTGCCCACCCTGGCCTTCGGGGACGCGGTGGGGAACGATACGATGGCCCTGATGCAGGTCATCCGGGATATGGGCTATGAAACCGGCATCTACGCCGAATCCATTGACGACCGCGTCAAAGACAAAGCGGTCCGGCCGGCGTATAAGATACCCTATATGAAGCCGGAGGATATACTGATCTATCATATGTCCATCGGCTCCCAGCTCACCTACACGATACCGGACTATAACTGCCGTAAGATCATGATCTACCACAATGTGACGCCGCCGGAATTGCTGGAAGATTACAACGCGTTCACGGCGAACGCCTGCCGGGAAGGGCTGGAACAGGTCCGGTACCTGTCGGATAAATTTGATTACTGCCTGGCGGATTCGGAGTACAATAAGCAGGAGCTGATCCGTATGGGCTATACGTGCCCGATCGACGTGCTCCCGATCCTCATCCCCTTTGAAGATTATAAGAAAACGCCGTCCAGGCGCGTGCTCCGAAGATATAAAGACGATAAAGTCAATATCCTGTTTACGGGCCGTATCGCTCCGAACAAGAAACAGGAAGACGTGATCAAGAGTTTTTACTATTATAAAAAATATATCGATCCGGACAGCCGTCTGTTCCTTGTGGGCTCCTATTACGGCATGGAGAACTATTACCACAGCCTGAAGGCGTTTGTGGAACGGCTTGATCTTAAGGACGTTTATTTCACCGGACAGATCCGGTTCGATGAGGTGCTGGCCTATTATCATCTGGCGGATGTTTTCCTGTGCATGAGCGAGCATGAAGGGTTTTGCGTCCCTCTGGCGGAAGCCCTGGACTTTAAGATCCCGATCATCGCTTATGACAGTTCGGCCATAGGCGGGACCCTAGGCGGCAGCGGGATACTGTTAAAAGAACGGGACCACAAGGCCGCCGCGGAAATGATCCACCGGGTCGTGACCGATCAGGCCCTGCGGGAAACGGTCCTTTATAATCAGGATATCCGGCGGCAAGATTTTGAGCATGATGTGATCAAAAAACAGTTTGAAAAATACATCAGGGATTTTTCAGGAGAATGATATATGAGGAAGATCGCGCTTATCAACCAGCGCTACGGACAGGAGGTCAACGGCGGATCGGAATACTATACCCGTCTGATTGCCGAAAAGCTGAACGGGCGGTTCGACGTGGAAGTGCTGACCACGACGGCGCTGGGCTATGATACATGGGAAAACTATTACGCGGAAGGGACAGAGTACATCTCCGGCGTGAAAGTGCGCCGTTTTAAAGTGGACCGCGCGCGGGATGTGGAGGCTTTTAACCGGTTGACCGACCGGCTGTCGGTCAAACCGGACAGGACGCGGAAGGAAGAAGAACAGTGGGTGGACGCCCAGGGACCGGTGTGCTCCGGACTGCTTTCCTATCTTTCCGAACACAGGGAAGAGTACGATCTTTTCGTCTTCGTGACGTATCTGTATTACCTGACCGTGCGGGGGCTCCCGGGTTTGGCGGACCGGTCGGTTCTGATCCCGACGGCCCATGACGAGCCGTATATCTATTTTGATGTATATAAAGATATTTTCCGGAAACCGAAGGGGATCGTCTATCTGACGGAAGAAGAAGAAGAATTTGTGGAAAAAACATTTTCCAACAGCCATATCCCCCATATCATCGCCGCCACCGGAGTGGATATACCGGAACGGGTGAGCGCGGCCGATTTCCGAAGAAAATACCGTATATGGGATAAATATATCATCTACGTGGGACGCATCGACGCGACCAAAGGGTGCGACCGCCTGTTCGATCATTTTATCGCGTATAAAGTCCGGCATCCCCACAGCCATCTGAAACTGGTCCTGATGGGGAAAAAGATGATCGAGATACCGGCCCATCCGGATATCGTAAGCCTTGGATTCGTCAGCGATGAAGACAAGTACAACGGCATTAAGGGCGCGGACGCGCTGGTGCTGCCGTCCGAATATGAAAGCCTGTCCATCTCGGTCCTGGAGGCGATGGCGCTGCGCACGCCGGTCATCGTGAACGGCGATTGTGAAGTGCTGAAAGGCCATTGCCATAAAAGCGACGGCGGCCTGTATTACAGGGATTACTGTGAATTTGAAGGCATACTGGAATGGATCAAAGAACATCCGGATCAGTGGAAGCGGATCGGAGAGAACGCGGGCGGTTATATCGACCGGTATTATCAGTGGGATGTGATCGTCGATCATATCTGCCGGTTCTTTAACAGCCTGATCGACAGTATCAAAGGAGCGGAAAAATGAAGAAGATTGGTTTTGTCATTCCCTGGTACGGGGAAGATATACCCGGCGGAGCGGAGATGGAACTGAGGGGGCTTGTCCATCACTTAAAAGACGCCGGCGTCGATCTGGAAGTCCTGACCACGTGCGTCAAGGAGTTTACGAGCGACTGGAACGTAAATTACCATAAACCCGGCCTGACGCAGGTCTGCGGCATCCCGGTCCGGCGATTTGCCGTACGCAAAAGGGATACGCAGGCGTTTGACAGCGTCAATACAAAACTGATGAACGGCCAGATGCTCACGAAGGAAGAACAGCAGGTGTTCATCCACGAGATGGTCAACAGCGACGACCTTTACCGGTATATGGAGGAACATCAGGAAGAATACGGCCTGTTTGTCTTCATACCGTATATGTTCGGCACAACCTATTACGGAAGTCTTGTGTGCCCTGAGAAAGCGGTCCTGATCCCGTGTTTCCATGACGAGACATATATCTATATGAATATTTTCCGGGAGGCCTACTCAAAGGTGGCCGGGATCGTCTACAATGCCCGGCCGGAATACGATCTGATGCAGCCCATATATGACCTGGAGACGACAAAGCAGGAAGTGATCGGCGTCGGGATGGATACGGATATCCATTACGACAAAGAACGGTTTTACAAGAAATACGGTATAACCGACCCGTTCATCGTCTACGCGGGCAGGAAGGACGAAGGGAAGAACATCTATACCCTGATCCATTATTTTGACAGATATAAAGAGCGGACAGGCAGCAGCATGAAACTGATCCTGATCGGCGGCGGCAAAGTCGATATTCCGGAACGGATCCAGGAGGACGTCCTGGATCTGGGTTTTGTGGACGCCCAGGATAAATATGACATCATCGCCGCGTCCCTGCTCTTATGCCAGCCGTCCAAAAATGAAAGCTTTTCCATCGTGATCATGGAAAGCTGGCTGTGCGGCCGACCGGCGCTCGTCCATCAGGACTGCGAAGTGACCCGGCATTTCGCGCAGGATGCCAACGGCGGCCTGTATTTCTCGGATTATATGGAATTTGAAGGCTGCGTCAATTATATATTGACCCACCCGGAAGAAGCGAAGATCATGGGCGCGAACGGCTGCCGCTATGTCAAAGAACATTTTGACTGGTCGGTGGTGGTGAAAAAATACACGGACTTTTTTAAGAGCGTGATCGAAAAAGACAAACAGACAGGGAGTCGATAAGCGTGAATACCCGCAGAGATGAGATATACGAAAGCATTACCCGGAAAGAACTGATCGGGATCGCCGCCGCCGGAGGCCTGATCGGCCTGGTCATCTTTTGCGTTTTATATGGAGTGGACATCATTAACGTGACCAATGACGGATGGCTGTTGGCCGGCGGCGACCTGACCCAGCATTATGTGGGATGGAAGTTTTTCCGGAATTCGGACTGGCATTTCCCCATAGGGATCATGGATGGGCTGGTCTATCCTCAGCAGATCTGCGTCATCTTTACCGATTCGATCCCTTTGTTCGCCCTGCTTTTTAAACTGCTTTCACCCATCCTTCCGGACACGTTTCAGTATTTCGGGCTTTGGGGGATGCTTTCTTATATCCTGATGGGCGCCGTTTCCGCGGTCATCATGAGAAAAGGCACAAAGAACCCGGCCGTATGCGTCATAAGTTCCGTGTTTTTCAGCTTTTCCCCTTACGTGATCCAACGGATGTTCCGGCATACCGCCCTGGCCGGGAACTGGCTGATCCTGCTGGCCATCGCCATCTGGATCTACAAACCCTGGTTTCGCACGTTCAAAAGAAAAACGATCGCGTGGGGCCTTTTGCTGGTCACGGCCTCCCTGGTGCATATTTATTATATTCCCATGATCATGCTATTCCTGTTTTTCTCCTGCCTTCAGGATCTGCTGGAAAATAACGGCTGGAAGATGGATATAGCCATGGGATGCCTGGTCGTTCTCGCCGATCTGGCGGTACTTTACTGTGTGGGCGCGTTTTCATCAACGACAAAGCTTTCCGGTGAAGGCCTGGGGCTGTACAGCGCGAACCTGAACGCCTTGTGGAATCCCCTTGGAAAAGGACGTTTCCTGTCCTCGCTGCCGATCATGAGTATAGGGCAGGATGAAGGCTACGGCTATCTGGGACTGGGCATGCTCATCCTGGGAGGCATAGCGGTGGTATCATGGATCGTCCGTTTCTTATGGAAGATCCTGAAAAGAGAAAACATGACGCCGGCGGACTTGCGCGGGCGGATCGCTTTTCCTGTATGCGTGCTGCTGATGCTCCTGACAACGGTCGTTTTAGCGGCCGGTCCGGAGTTCACCTATGGTCAGGAGATCCTGACCAAGATCGACTACCCGGATAAGATCCTTGAGATCCTGTCCATATTCAGGGCGTCCGGACGGTTCATCTGGTGCGCCGGATATATGCTGATGTTTTTTATCCTTTTCAGCGTCGCGTCCCTGCTCCGTCAAAAAAGGGCTGTATTAGCCATCCTGTCGGCGGCGGTCTGCCTCCAGGTGGCGGATCTTCAGTTATACGCCCGGTCGGGCGGCTATGTACTGGCCAGGGGCGCCGAAGAAAAAGAAATATTGAACGAGGAGGACTGGGAAGCGGTCCTGGAAGGCAAGGAGCATATGACGTTCATCCCGTTCAGCCTTTTAGCGGGTACCCAGGAGGGATCGGACGCGATGTACGCTTTCGCGAACCTGGCGGCGGATCATGATATGACGATCAACTGGTGTACGGTAGCCCGGGCGGACGTGGATCGGGCGACAGCCGACGACAGTGGACTGCGCCAGGCTCTTGCGGCGGGAAACCGGGATAAAACGTCGGTCTACATTTTAGACAGTAAAGAAACCGGGGAATATTACCAGATGAACGTACAGGTCATCGACGGATATATTGTAGGAACTTACTGAAAGTTTCATGGGAGGAAGATTTAGGACAATGTATGGAAAAGAACTTTCAGTCATCATGCCGGCTTATAATGAAGGCGAAAATATCTATGAAAATATAAAAAAAGTGTGTTTGGCCGTTTCCGGATTCTGCGATGATTTTGAGATCATCGCGGTAAACGACGGCAGCCATGACAACACGGCGGAAGAGATCCAAAGAGCGGGAAGGGAACTGCCGGAACTTCGTATGGTCAGCTATACGAAGAACCGGGGAAAAGGCGGCGCCATCAAAGCGGGCGTGAAGACAGCAAAAGGACGCTATATCGCCTTCCTGGATTCCGATCTGGACCTTCCGCCGGAACAGCTGAAAGATTACATGAAGCCGCTTAAGGCGGATCAGGCGGACGTGGTCATCGGATCCAAGATGCACAAAGATTCCCGGATCGACTATCCGTTTATACGGAAGGTGATCAGCACAGGCTATTATCTCATGCTGAAGCTTTTGTTCCGACTGAACGTGAAGGATACGCAGACCGGCATCAAGATCTTTAAAGCGGAGGCTCTGAAGCCGGTCATCGACCGGATCATGACAAACGGTTTCGCGTATGATATCGAGATACTGATCGCGGTCAATTCCAGAGGCTTCCGTATCATGGAGATGCCGGTGCGGCTCGTGTTCACCCGGCAGAACGGCATGGGGCGGATACGTATGAAAGATATATGGAAAGCGTTCCGGGATACATGGAAGATATTCTGGAGGGCGAAAGTCAAGAAAGCGTACAGATAAACGGTGTAAAGAATGTGGAGCCTGAAGATCATGAAAAAAATGTCCTGGCAGCAGATCGTACAAAAGGGACCGTTGCTTTTGGGAGCGGTGGTACTTTTCATATTGGTTTTATATGATCTGGATAAACTGAATATCATTCACATTTTAAATGACGAATACGGCTACTGGGCGGCGGGAGCGCTTATGTCCGGAAAAGACTGGAGCGATGTGACGGCCCACAGTTATTATTATTCCTATGGTTACAGCGTGATATTGTCCGTGTTGATGAAAGCTTTTTCAGGACCGGAGATCCTTTATAAAGCTTCGGTCGTAGTCAACGCCGTATTTCTCGTGCTTTCCTATTTCATAACGGCTTATATCATTAAAAAGATTTTTACGGATATACGCGGATATTGGATCTGTATCTTGGCCGGGCTGACAACGGTTTACTCCGCGAACATCGTCCAGACTCAGATAAATTGGACGGAAACGTGCATGTATCTGCTGTTTTGGGCAGAAGCGGCGCTTATTTATATGTTATGGGAAAAACCTTCCTGCTTTAAAGCCATACTGTCAGGTCTGACAGCGTCATATATGTTCATGGTGCATCAGCGAAGTCTGGCAGTCATAGCGGCGTCGGCTATCGTGCTGCTTGTCATGGCCATATGCGAAAAGGTCCGCAAGATCCATGTGCTCTGTTTTTTTATCGTTATCGTTTCTATGATCCTGATCCATTTTTCTCTGAAAGATCATTTGATAAATGTGCTGTATCAAGGCAGCGGATCGGTCACGGGAAATGATTTTTCAGGGCAATATGACAAGATAAAAGAAATATTGACTTCATGGGGCGGCATGGCAAAAGCGCTTACCGGATTCATGGGCAAACTGTTTTATGTCGGCGCCGCCACATTGGGGATCGTGTTCGCGGCCATATATTATCTTTTGAAGAAATGGCTGTTGGCCTTTCGAGCGAAAGAAGGGAAAGGGTTTTGCGACGGCGTGACCGTATTCGGGCTGTTCGCGCTTTTATCGCTGTTGTTCGCTCTGGGTATCGGCACGGTGTTCATGCTCAACGGCGACCGGATCGACAGCGTCATTTACGGAAGATATACGGAATACGTGATCGGTCCCAGTATCCTGATCGGGTTTTGGGTACTGATGTCGGGCAAACTCCGTATACGGGAGTATGGCCTGTGCCTGGCCATCTTGCTCCTGCTTGGCGGTCTGACCGCTTTTCGTATGCGCTATGTGCCCACTGCCGAGTTTAATATTATCCCCAATGTGGGCGTGAGCCTGTTTTATAAAGATGGAGAAAACGGCGTATATTCCACAGTGAAACTGGAGGTGTTTTTGGGCGCTGTTTCCGTTTTAATGATCGCGGCCTACGCGGTCTTTTATCGCAAGATCCAGAGATTCCGGTGGATCCTTCTGGGCGTCTGCGGGATTTTTTGGCTGTCAACCGCGTTTTATATACAGAAAGTGATCGTCGGCGCCCAGACATCGCTTTACACCGTCAAAGAGCTGACCGATATCATAGAAACGTATGGGACAGAAGAAATATCCATTGATTATGTGACGGAGTATGACGACTGGGACAGCAGAAGCATCCAATATGTACAGTTTATGCTGCCGGACGCGCGTGTCAATTATCACGACCTGCGGCAGCAGGCGGATCCGGACTTGACAAGTACATGGCGGATCTATAACGTGGAAGATATTTTTGACTGCATGGACGGTAATCTGCTGCTGTATAAATGGCAGGATCTGATCCTCGCGGCAGACGCGGACAGCATGGAAGCGGAGACGATCCTGGAAGATGGGGTCCACATCTTAAATAACGAAGATCGGTACGATCTGTTGAGTGACAGGAATATGGCTTCCCAGACACGCGATATATCGGAAGGCTGGAACAACCATGGACAGGAGGGATTTCTTGTCTATGGGCCGTATATGGAATTAGCTGAAGGCAGCTATGTTCTGGATATCCGGCTCGATGTATCGGAAGACCACGCGGTTTCGGAAACGGATCCGATCGGATATGTGGACGTATGCAGCAATGGACAGCCGTTTGCCAAAGTGGATATAAAAAAAGACGACGCAAACATTGACGTACCGTTTACCCTGGACGAAGATATGGCGCGAATGGAATTCAGAGTTTATATATATAAGGACAATACGGTAAACGTCGAGCAGATGTATCTGACCAAGGCAGACATATATTAGCAATTTATTAATATTGTATTTAAACTTTTTTTAAAGTATAATGAAGAAAGTGTTACAAAAGATCAGCAGGAGGGAAATTATGAACATAGCAGTAGCGGGTACCGGATATGTGGGTCTTGTCACAGGCGTTTGCCTGGCGTCCAAAGGGCATCATGTCTGGTGTGTGGATGTGGATGAAGATAAGATCCGACTGATGCGGCAGGGCAAGTCGCCCATATACGAAGAAGGACTGGAAGAATTGATGGGGCAGTGCATGGATCGCCTCACCTTTACGACCGATTACAGATCAGCCTATAAAAACGCGGATGTGATCTTCATCGGCGTGGGAACGCCGGAAAAAAGAGACGGATCGGCAAACTTGACGTATGTCTATACCGTGGCCGGACAGATCGGGGAATCGGTGGAAAAGGACTGTGTCGTCGTGGTGAAGTCGACCGTGCCCATCGGAACGAACGATAAGATCGAAAATTATATCATATCCCGTCTGAAACATCCGGTCAAAGTGGACGTGGCGTCCAACCCGGAATTCCTGGCTCAGGGAACAGCGGTCAGAGACACCCTGCACGCGTCCCGCATTGTCATCGGCGTGGAAAATCCGGAAGCAGGAAAAGTGCTTAAAGAAGTTTATAAAGATTTTGAAGCGCCCAAGCTTGTGACGAACCGGCGCAGCGCGGAGATGATCAAATACGCGTCCAACGATTTCCTGGCTTTAAAGATCTCTTACATCAATGAGATCGCCAACCTGTGCGAAACCGTAGGCGCGAATGTGGAAGACGTAGCTAAAGGCATGGGCTTTGACAAACGGATCGGCGACAAGTTCCTCCACGCGGGCATCGGCTATGGTGGCTCCTGTTTCCCGAAAGATACAAAGGCGCTGAGTTGGCTGGCTTCCTTTAACGATAACGAGATCAAAACGATCAAAGCGGCCATTGAGGTCAACGAAAACCAGAAACTCAAACTGATCAAAAAAGCCCGAAAATATTACGATAGTTTTGACGGGCTGACGGTGGCGGTCCTGGGCCTGACCTTTAAACCGGGCACCGACGACCTGAGGGAAGCGCCCTCGCTGGTGAACATCCCGATCATGTTGGAAGACGGCGCAAAAGTTAAGGCGTGGGATCCGGTCGGCGTCAATAATTACAAAAAGTATTATCCGGACCAGATCGCCTATTGCGATACCCTGGAAGAAACGCTCAAAGGAGCGGATATCTGCTTCATCTTCACAGAGTGGGAAGCGGTGAAAAAGATGGACGTGAGCTTGTTTGAAACATACATGAAATGCCCCATCATCCTGGACGGGCGCAACTGCTTTGATCCGGAACAGTTTAAAACAGTGCATGTGATATACGATTCCATAGGCAGAGATGTGGTGGACTATCTCTACCTGGACAGATAACCGATGTGAAAGGAATGCTTGCAGATGAAACTGATCATACAGATACCCTGTTATAACGAAGCGGAAACATTGGAAATTGCCCTCAACGACCTTCCGAAACATATTGACGGCATAGATGAGATCGAATATCTGATCATCAATGACGGGAGCAAGGACGATACAGTCAAAGTGGCGAAAGACTGGGGCGTTGATTATGTGGTGAATTTTAAGCAGAATAAAGGACTGGCCAAAGGATTCATGGCCGGTATGGACGCCTGCCTCCGTAATGGCGCGGATATCATCGTCAATACGGACGCCGACAACCAGTATTGCGGAGATGATATCGAAACGATCGTGCGGCCGATATTGGAAGGAAAAGCGGATATCGTCATAGGCGAGCGGCCGATCGACAGTACAGAACATTTTTCGCCTTTGAAGAAAAAGCTGCAGCATCTGGGCAGCTGGGTCGTGCGCAAGGCGTCGAAAACAGATATTCCGGACGCGCCCAGCGGATTCAGAGCCTACAGCAGGGAGGCGGCTTTGCGCACGAACGTGGTCAACGAATATACGTATACGTTGGAGACAATCGTACAGGCCGGAAGGAACAAGATGGCGATCACTTCCGTGCCGATCCGCACCAATGGCGAGCTGAGACCGTCCCGATTGTTCAGCAGCATGTTTGGCTATATCAAAAAATCCATGCTGACGATCATTCGGGCATTCATGATGTACAAGCCGCTGAAGTTCTTTACGATCCTTGGCGGTATCCTGTTTTTGATCGGAGCGGCCATCGGTATCCGGTTCCTTGTATTCTTTTTCCAGGGAAGCGGGGCAGGACATATCCAATCCCTCATCCTTGCCAGCATGATGATCATATTAGGCGTTATGACGGGTATCGTGGGCCTTCAGGCAGACATTATCGCGGCAAATCGGAAGCTGCTGGAAGATATCCAGTATCATGTGAGAAGAATGGATTGCGATAAGAAAGAATAAAGTACAGAGGAAGAAAAACGTATGGAAAAGTTAGACGATATTGTCGTTATTGGACCTGTTTATCCGTATAAAGGCGGAATTGCCCATTACACAGGGCTTTTATGTAAAAATCTGTCGAAGAAATACCACGTCCAAGCAGTGTCCTATAAGTTGCAATATCCCAAGTTTCTTTACAAAAAAGAGCAAAAAGATTTCAGCAATAAAAATCTGGAAGTAAAGGATACTCGATTTTTGATCCATTCCGCGAATCCATTCAACTGGATCCGGTCTGCTCGGACAATTAAAAAAATGAATCCCAAATTGATCATCATACAGTGGTGGCATCCCTATTTCGCTCCCTGTTATTGGGTGATGAGGAAATTTTTTGGAAAGGCAAAGGTCATTTATTCGTGCCATAATGTGTTTCCGCATGAGCGTTTTCCATTGGATCGTCTGCTGACTAAAATGGTCTTAAAAGGCGGAGATGGCTTCATCGTCCATTCTGAAAAAGACGCGGCGGATCTTCGCTCAATAAAAAAGCAGGCCAAATATGTAAAAACGGTCCTTCCATCGTTTTCTCTGTTTAATACCGGGGAAATGTCCCGGGAAAAGGCTCGAAAACTTTTGGGAATAAAAGCGGAAGATAAAGTTTTATTATTTTTTGGGCTGGTGCGACCCTATAAGGGCCTGCAATATCTTTTGAAAGCGTTTGGAAAAATAAAGGATATGGCGGACTTGAGGCTTTTGATTGCGGGAAGTTTCAGCGGGGATAAACAGGAATATCTGGATATTCTTTCAGAAGAAAAGATACAGGATAAAGTTACGATATATGACGCGTATATTCCGGATACAGAAGTGGAAAAATATTTCCAGGCGAGCGATCTTGTCGTGCTTCCTTATGTATCGGCAACACAAAGCGCCGTTGTCCAAACAGCTTTTGACTTTGAAAAACCGGTGATCGTAACAAACGTGGGCGGCCTGCCGGAAGTTGTCATGGATGGTCAAACCGGCTATGTTGTTCCGGCTGAGAATGTTCAGGCTATAGCGGATAAGATCCGGGAATTTTTCGAGGAAAACAAAAAAGATACGTTTGTTGAAAATATCCGCAGGGAATCGTATAAGTATTCCTGGGACCGGATGAGAGAATGTATTGAGAAATTATATAAAATGATGTAAAAGGAAAACCTTCGGGATCAGAGACCGTTTCAAGTTTTGTGTAAACTCAAAAAAACTGATATAAGATATGTTGTTAGTTACTCTGGGCAGAGCTGTTTTTTTGAGGTTCTGCCCTTGCTTGTATTATAATGCAGTTTCCGGACATGTCAAGCAGGGCTGG
>CALWEE010000021.1 GCA_944376975.1 uncultured Lachnospiraceae bacterium | reverse complement strand
GGATGGAGCCAGGTGCTGGTGTGCAACCGGATCGCCAGGACTTATATGGCCCTGTTGGACGGCGGCGAGGCGGAACTGGAAGAAAGTCCCAATTACCGTCTCCATGTGGAAGAAGAACAGGCTTATCTCGCGTCCCCGGCTTTTAAAAAGGATGGGGAGTACTGGCAGTCCCGTTTCAAGACCGGCGGAACGGCGGCCATGCTGCGTTCTTCCGGCGGAGCGGTCATCAGCCCGGTGGGACGGCGGCTGTGCTTCCGTTTTCCGGAGACGCTCAACCACGCGGTCTATCAGTTCTGCGCGGAACACAGGGCGGCTCCCTTTGCCGTTTTCTACATGGCGTTGGCCATTTATTTCCGGAGGATGGGGCAGGAGAAAAGCCTGGTCATCGGCGTGCCGGTCATCAACCGGACCAATTACCGGTTTAAACAGAGCACCGGCATGTTTGTCAGTACGCTGCCGTTTTTCTGTGAGATCGATGAAACCTGGTGTCTGGAAGAATTTTACGGCCATATGCAGGAAAACTGGTATGACCTGCTGCGGCATCAGCGTTTTCCCCTTGCCCGCATGGAGGCTTTCCGCGAAGCCGATGAACAGGATACGCCGCTGTTCGATATCGCCCTGTCTTATGAAGACAGCCGTATCATGGAGAACAGGGACACATCCATCACGTTCAGCGGCGGCTGGCACTACAGCGGTTATCAGGCGGAACAGCTGTGCATCCATCTGAACAACCTGGAAGACGAACGGCGGTACGCGGTCAATTACGATTATCTCACCCAGCTGTTTTCGGAAGACGACATCGAAAAGTTCCATAAGACGCTGGAGTGTATCATGCTGCGTATGCTCAAGGATCCCAAACAGCCCATCTATAAGCTGCAGATCCTCCGGAACGAGGAGATGGAGCGGGTCCTTTATACCTATAACCAGACAGAAAGATATATCCCCGGACAGAACCTGGCGGAACGGTTCAGGAAGATCTGCCGGGAGTATCCGGAGCGGGCGGCGGTGATCTTCCAGGGCAGACGGCTCAATTACAGAGACCTGATGGAGCGGGCGGAGCATATCGCCCGCCGGTTAAGGGGCATGGGCGCCGGCCCGGGAGAAGTGGCCGCGATCCTTCTGCCAAAATGTTTTGAACTGTATGAAATGATGGCGGCGGTCATGCTCGCCGGCTGCGGCTGGCTGCTCATCCCGGTGGATATACCGGAGAAGCGTATGGCGAAGATCCTGGAAAAAAGCGGGGCTTTCGTCCTTGTTTCCGAGGACCGGTATCTGCCGCCGGATGTTTACCGTCTGGCAAAGGAACGGGGCGTCGGCTATATCGACAGGGACGACCTGGATCGGGCCTGCCCGGAAGAAACGGAAAAAGGACCGGAAGCGGGAAAAGACGACCTGGCCTATGTGGTCTATACTTCGGGAAGCACAGGCGAACCGAAGGGCGTGGCCATATCCCAGGGAAATCTTCTGAACCTGGCTTCCGACATGAAAGAAATATACGGACACAGCGGCGTGCTTTCTGTCTCCAAGACAGGGTTTGACGTATTCATACTGGAGAGCGCCGCCGCGCTCCTTTGCGGGCGCACGATCGTGCTGGCCACCGATGAAGACTGCGAGTCTCCCAGGCGGGTCGCCGGCCTGATCAAAAATTACGGCGCCGGCTTTTTATCGCTGACGCCTTCAAGACTGGCGGCTTTTCTCAGAGACCGGGATTTTAAGCAGGTCATGCGCCAGATGGAATGTATCATATGCGGCGGCGAACCTTTCCCGCCGGTACTCTTAAACCAGTTAAAAGGCTGTACCCGGGCGCGTATCTACAATCAGTACGGGCCGTCGGAGACCACCGTCGCGGTCAGCATGAAGCAGCTGAACGACACGGACCGGATCACAGCCGGACGCCCCATGGCCAACTGCCGGCTTTACGTGCTGGATGCCTGGAAGAATCCGCTGCCTGCCGGCGTGCGGGGCGAACTGTACGTGGGCGGCCGGTGCGTAGGCCTGGGATACTGGAAAGATGATGAACGGACAGAAGAATCCTTTATAAAAAGCCCCTTTGAAGAAGGGGAGCGCGTATATCGCACCGGTGATATCGCGTGCTGGACGGAGGATGGCGAGATCCTTCTTAGCGGCCGGGCGGATTCCCAGGTGAAACTCAGGGGACTGCGCATTGAACTGGCGGAGATCACGGCGGTATTGTCCAGCCATCCGGCGGTGAAGGCAGGCGCGGCCTGCGTCCGCAACTTTAAGGGCCGCGATCTGATCATCGCTTATTATACGGAAAATGACGGACAGACGGCAAACGAGCTGGAACTGCGGACATATATGGCGTCGCTGCTCCCGGAATACATGATTCCGGATATATTCGCGCGCCTTGAGAACATACCGTTGACGGCGAACGGCAAAGTGGATGAACGCCATCTGCCGCTGCCGACGGAAGAAGCGGCGGCAAAGACGGCCGCCATGGAGAGCGCTTCCGGCCCGCTGACGCGGCAGCTGACCGCGCTGTTTGCCCGCGCGCTCCGCAAAGACGATATCGACAAAGACAGCGATTATTTCCTTTGCGGCGGCAATTCCTTAAACGCCATGGAACTTCTGGGCGAGATCGAAGAAACGATGGGCCGGCGGCTCCGGGTATCGGATCTTTATGCCTGCAGGACGCCGGGGCGTCTGGCCGTGTTCCTGGGAGAGGAACCGGACGCGTCCGCCTGCGGGGCCGCGGACAGTAAACCTTTTGAAAAAGCGCCGCTTGACAGGACCTATCCTCTGTCCTCCGTCCAGCAGGGCATGTATATACAGGCGGTCATGGCTCCGGAAAATCTGGCGTATCATATGCCGGGCGCGTTCCGCCTGGAAAAGCGGCCGGACGTGGACAGGCTTAACGCGGCTTTTGCCCAGGTCGTCGGTACAGAGCCCCTTTTAAGGACCGGATACGCGATGAGCGGCGGGCAGATCCAGGCCGTTATCCACGATCAGGTCCCCTTTGCCGTGGAAACAGTGGAAGGGGAAGATCTGGAGACGGCAAGCAGGCGTTTCCTGCGCCCGTTTTCCATGGACAGACCGCCCCTGATGCGGGCCGGCCTGTGGAAAGATCCGGCCGGCGGCTGGGCGCTTTTAATGGACTGCCATCATATCATAGGCGACGGCATGAGTACGCCGCTGCTCTTTGAACGGGTGGAAAAGACGCTGGCAGGCGAAACGCTTCGCGCGCCGGAATGGAATTATTATGACTATATGGCGAATCTTTCCGAGAGCCGGGAGGAGACGCTGGAATACTGGAAGGAACATCTGGCGGATCTTCCGGAACCCGCCCCCATTCCAAAAGACCGGACAGCGCAGGGCGACTTTTCCTGGGAAGGCCGGACGAGCGGGATCCTTATAGATGAGGCGACAAGCCGGAAGGCGGACGGGTTCGCCGAGGCCCATGGCCTGACGCCGTTCATGCTTTTTTCGGCGGTATGGGGCATCCTTCACGGCCGGGTGACCGGAAAAGACCGGCTCATCGTCGGTACGCCTGTTTCCCGCCGGAGACGGCCGGAGACCCTGAAGATCTGCGGACCCATGATCGATACGCTGCCGCTTGGCCTTTGCCCGGCGCCGGAAAAGACGATCCGGGAATATCTGGGCGATGTGCGCGAAGAAGTGGAACATCTCCTGGAATACGATGATATATCACTGGAAAAAATACTGACAGAACGGAACATGGAAAGACGGGTCGGTGAAAATGCCCTGTATCAGGTCATGATCGCCATGACGCCCTTTGATGTTTCAGATCTGAAACTTTTCGGCCAGAACGCCGAATATATACCGTTGACGACCCATACGGCCAAAATGGACTGGGCCATGGAATTCGGCCGGACGAAAAAAGGCTATTTCCTGCGCTTTGAATACGCGTCCGACCATGAGGACCAGACGGCCCGGCTGTACGCCCGTACATTCGCCGCCCTTTTGGAGGCGCTGTGTTCGGGACCGGAAGACCGGCGCATCGCGGATCTTCCCCTGCTTGACGGGGAAGACCAGTATCGTCTCATCGATATGCCCAATGCCATGTATATGCCTTTCCTCAACCTTCCGGCCCATTATCAGATCGAAAACACGATCCGCCAATGCCCGGATAAGACGGCGGTCATCTGGCATGGACAGGCGACCACCTATAAAGAACTGGGACAGATGGCGGACCGGTACGCGGGACAGTTTTACGCGGCCGGCATGCGCAAAGGAAGCATCGTGGGCATTTTGTGCCGGCGCACGCCGGAAATGTACGCAGCCATCCTGGGCGCGCTCAAAAATGGGGCGGCCTACGTGCCTTTGTTGTCTTCATTCCCGGAAAAACGGATCGAATATATGCTCAAGATCGCCGGCGCGGAAAAGATCGTCTGCGACCGGGCGTCTTACGAAGGCCTTCCCGGAAGAATGAAGGACCGGGCGATCGTCTGGGACAACACAGGCGCTATCATCAAAGTCCCGGAAGCGCCCGTATCGGGAGAAGAAACGCTGCATGTGCTGTTCACCTCCGGCTCCACAGGCCATCCCAAAGGCGTGGTGATCCGTCACCACAACATGGCCAACCTGATCCAGGTATCCCGGGAGTGGTACAAAGATATCGACGGCAGCATGATCGCGGCGACCGCGCCCACTTTTGACATATTCGCGTCGGAAGGGCTGATCCCTCTGGCGCTTGGAAAGACCATCGCGCTGGCGGACGAGGAAGAAATGCTCCTTCCGTGGAAGCTGGCGGAACTGATCGAAAAATATGACGGCCAGTTTATCCAGTTTACCGCTTCCCGGCTTCAGATGTGCATGAACAACGACGCCTTCTGCCAGGCTGTGAAGCATCTGAAATTCACCATCGTGGGCGGCGAAGCGGTGCCGGAAGATCTGGTGCGCCGGTTCGCGGCGTTTTCCGAAGGCCGGCTGGTCAACCTGTATGGCCCGACGGAGGCGACCGTTTACACGACGATGATCGACCTGAAGGCAGGGGAACCGGTCACCATCGGACGACCGCTGCCCAACTACAGAGTATATATATTAGATGAAGACGCCCGTCCGGTCATGCCGACGGCTGCCGGTGAGATCTACATCGCCGGCCAGGGCGTGGCTGCCGGTTATATCGGCCGGAAAGAACTGACCGATCAGGCGTTTGTGCCGGATATTTATCATCCGGGAGAAAAGATGTATAAAAGCGGCGACCTGGGCCGGCTTAAAGCCGACGGCACCATTGATTACCTGGGCCGGATCGACGGCCAGGTGAAGATCAACGGGCAGCGGGTAGAGACCGGAGAGATCGAGGCCGTCATGCGAAAGACCGGGCTGGCCAGGGAAGCCCTCGTCCTCCCGGTCAAAAATCCGGACGGCTCCGCGTATCTGTGCGGATTTTACACAAATGAGACCGACCAGTCCGAAAAACTGATGGAACGGCTCAGACAGGAACTGCCGGACTATATGATACCGGCCCGGCTGATCGGGCTGGATCGGTTCCCGCTTACCGACGGCGGTAAAACAGACCGCCAAAGCCTGCTTGGGCTGGCGCTTTCCCAACCGGAAAAAGATAAGGAAAAAGAAGACGGCGTTCTTCCCGAACGGAAAGCGGATCCGGAAAAGCCTCCGGTCCTTCCGGTTTCGGATAAAGCCGGACAGACGAAAAAACAGCGCATGGAAGCGATATGGAAGACCGTCCTTGGAAAGACGGAGCTGGAAGAAGATAAGTCTTTCTTTGAGCAGGGCGGAACATCCTTGTCCGCTTTAAATGTCCTCAGCCGATATTTCAACGAAGGCATAGAGATGACCATGGCCCAGTTTTACAAGACGCCGACCCTGGCGGGACAGGCCAAGTTCCTTGGAGACGATCCGGCGGAAGATCTTCTGCCCGAAGGACCGGATACGGACGCGGCCGGACCCTGGCCCCGATATGTTCCTGAAAGCGGCGTTATCCGTGAAAAGACGGAGGACGCGGTGTTCCTGACCGGGGCGACCGGATTTTTCGGCGCCCACCTGCTGAAGGAATTGGCCAAACAGGGCGTGGGCAGGCTGTACTGCCTGTGCCGCGGCGACGGAAAACGGCTTTTTGACACCCTTTCCTGGTACTTCGGTTCCGGATGGGTGGCGGCCAACCGACACCGGATCGAAACGGTGGAGGGCTGTCTCGAAGAACCCTGTCTTGGCATGGGCCGGGAGGCGTTTGACCGGCTGGCGGGCCGGATCGACGGCATCTACCACTGCGCGGCGGATGTGCGTCATTATGTATCCGATGAAAAACAGATGGAGAAGGTGAACGTGGACGGGACCGGTCAGGTGATCCGACTTGCCCTTGAGAGCGGCTGCCCCCTTCATCATATGTCCACGGCCAGCGTGGCGGGCGATTTTCGCCCGGCGGCCGTATCGGATGAAAAAATAGATTTTACGGAACAGGATTATAACGTGGGGCAGAACTGGGAAGACAACAAGTACGTCCGCAGCAAGTTTCTGGCGGAAGGGCTTGTGTACCGGAGCATGGCCCGGGACGGGCTTAAAGCCCATGTCTACCGGCTGGGCATGATCACGGAGCGGATGTCGGACGGGGTATTCCAGAAAAACGCGGATACCAACGCGGCGTGGATGCTCGTCAAAGGTGCCCGGGAACTGGGAGCTTTGCCCGCATCCATCAGCCAGGATACCGGCGACCGCATGCCGGTGGATCTGTGCGCCCGGATGGTCGGCGCGCTCAGCCGTTCACCGATGACCACGTTCCATGTGATCAATCCGGAACCGGAAAAGCTGATCGATATGATCCGACGGTTCGCGCCGGATGTTAAAGAAGTATCCGACGAAGATTTTGAAACCGTCCTGCGCGGCGAATGGGCGCGCAAAGATATCCAGACTCTGGCGCCTTTGATCGACCGGTGGAACCAGAAGAAAAACGGGAAAAACACGATCCGGGTGGATTGCGAAAGGACGCAGGCGGAGCTTTCGCGTCTGGGATTTGATATGGCGATCTGGAGGAAAAAACGATGATATCCAATTTTGCTGTCGTGATCTTCTGCGTGGCCCTCATACTGATGGCGCTGTTCTTTGTATGGAGCGCCCGCAGAAAAGAAGAATGGCGCGTGATACACAAGATCTATCTGTTCATGGCCGGCGCCTACAGCATATGGCTGCTGGCCCTGCTCGGCATGCGCATCGCGGGAAATGAGCATACGGGCATACTGTTCTGCCTGGACGCGGTGACCAACAGCGTGGGCGTATTCCTGCCGACCCTTTCCCTGATGATCGCCATCGCCTTTGTCAAGGGATTTGAGCATATACCGCGGAAATACTATGCCCTCTTTATCATCCCGGTCATCAGCAACCTGGTGATCTGGACGAATCCGCTGCATCATCTCCAGTACGTCCGGTTTTCCATCATTCGCAGCGAGATCGTCTTCGGACCGTACATGGTGGTATCCGGGCTGTATTCCATGGTGTGCATGGTGACAGGCATCATCCTGATGCTCAATTTCGTAAGGAAAAACCACAACCGGCTGTATGTGCAGCAGTGCACCCTGTTCATAGCGGGCAACGTGATCCCGCTGACGGTGAGCGCCATATCCACCCTGACCCGTGGAAGCGATATCACGTATACGCCGATCAGCTTCATGGCCAGCGTCCTTCTTGCCGGGACGGCCATCTATAAATTCCATCTGCTGGACCTGAAGCCGTTGGCTGTCCAGAAGATCATGGAGCGGATCTCCGACGACTATCTGGTTCTCAGCGATAAAGAACTGGTCATCAGTTACAACATGTCCTTTGTCCGGGACTTTGGCGAAAAATACAACATTTCCGAGAATAAATTTCTCACGGACTGCGTGAAAGAAGGCATGCCTTACGAGAAGGCCATGCTGTTCAACCTGATGAACGCGCTGGATTCCTGCCGGGAGAGCGGTTCCACCATCACTTACGAACAGGCGGACACGACCACCGGACCGGACGGGAAAGCGGCCAAAAAGTATTTCATCGTGGAAGTCACGCCGGTATATCAGGAAGAGACGCTGAGCGGTTTCGCCGTTTTGTTCAAAGACGTGACCCAGCTTAAGAAAAGCCTCCAACAGCTGCAGGATAACCAGCAGCGGATGATGGAGCAGGAGCAGCTGGCGTTTCTGGGGCAGATGATCGGCGGGCTGGCCCACAACCTGAAAACACCGATCATGAGCATATCCGGCTGCGTGTCCGCCATACGGAGCCTGGTGGATGAATACCGGGAAAGCCTGGACGATCCCCAGGTGGTCAAGGAGGACTACGAGGAGATCTGCGACGATATCGACAGCTGGCTGGAGAAGGTCATCGAATCCACCGGATATATGTCCGATATCATCACGGCCATCAAAGGCCAGGCGGCGGCATCCAGCACAAGGGAGGTGCCGGATCAGTATTTTACCATAGACGACATGATCAAACGTTCCTGGCTGCTCATGCGGCATGAGCTTCAGAAAAACGAGTGTACCCTTGTCACCCGCGGGCATGAAGACAGAGAGATCGTCCTGCGGGGAGATATCAATAATATGGTCCAGGTAGTGACCAATCTGCTGTCCAACGCGATCTACGCGCAGAACGAAGTGGGCGGCGGCGAGATCTATCTGACAGTGAAAACGGAAGAAGACGTACTGAAGATCGAAGTGGCGGATCACGGCAAAGGCGTGAGCCGGGAGATCGGAAGAAAGTTGTTCCGGAAAATGGTCACAAGCAAAGGCATACACGGAAACGGCCTGGGGCTTTACATATCTTACACCGTCATCAGAGGAAAATTCGGCGGCGAGATGTGGTACAAAGACAATCCGGGCGGGGGAGCCGTATTTGGCATATCGATCCCGATGGAGAATGTGAGAGTAGAGGATATGCCGGAAAGGGAGGACGCTTATGAGGAGGAATAAACGTCTGTCAGGAGAGAAAGCCTATTCCATCCTGACAGTGGATGACAGCCCGATAATGACATCAGCTCTGAGTGATTATTTCCAGAGATCCGGGTATGAGGTGGATACGGAAAACGATCCGGTGGCGGCGATCGAGAAAGTGCGGAACGGGAATTACGATATCCTGCTCCTGGACTTTATGATGACGCCCATCTGCGGTGACAAAGTCATAGAAGAAATAAGGAAGTTTAATAAAGATATCTATATCATCCTGCTGACCGGCCATAAAAGCATGGCCCCGCCGCTGAAAACGCTGCGGGAGCTGGATATCCAGGGCTATTATGAAAAAAGCGAGCGCTTCGATCAGCTGGAGCTGCTGGTGGAATCCTGCGTCAAATCACTGAAACAGCTGAAGACGATCCGGGAATACCAGGAAGAACTGAATAAAGCCTACGAGACGATGAATGACAACTATATGGAAATGATCCACGCCATGCGTCTTTTAGTCGACGCCAGGGATGTATACACCAGAGGCCATTCGGACCGGGTGGCCGCGTTGGCGGTAAAGATCGCCCGGCGGATGGGCATGTCGGAAGAAGACGTGCGCCAGATCCGTCTGGCCGGCCTGTTCCATGATATCGGCAAGGTGGGCGTGCCGGACGGCGTGCTCTTAAAAGCCGGAAAACTGACGGATGAAGAGTTCGACGTCATCAAACAGCATCCGGAAAAAGGTGAAAAGATACTGGAAGCCCTCAGCTTTTTCAAAAGCGTGGCTCCGGTGGTCCGTTCCCATCACGAAAGGATCGACGGAAAGGGTTATCCGGATGGGTTAAAAGGCGAAGAGATCCCGCTGGAATCCCGCGTCATCACCATCGCGGACGCTTTTGACGCCATGACATCGGACCGGCATTACCGGAAGAGCAAAAGCGTAAAGGAAGCTGTGTCAGAGATCGAGAAGAACCGGGGGACCCAGTTCGACCAGAAGATCGCGGACATTTTTCTTAAGATCGTACAGGAAACAGGAACCGAAGATCTGGATAAATATTTTAAATAAACAGCGGAGTTTCAAAGGGGGAAGCGAGAGATTCCGCCTGGAGCACTGAAAGGAGAAAAGTCATGAAAAGGAACAAGTATGAATATCTCACATTCGCGGATTACGTGGACGGCATCGGCAAAGCGTACGGCGACAAACCGGCCCTTTCATCCTATGACCGGAAAGGACAGGAGACGATGCTGACGTATCAGCAGGTTTCGGATAAAGCGAAGGCCCTGGCCGCGGTGTTCACCGAAAAGGGCTACAGAGGCGTCCATATCGGTATCGTGAGTGAAAACAGCCTGGAATGGGTGATCGCTTATCTGGGCATAACGGCCAGCGGCAACGTGGCGGTATGCGTGGACGCGGAACAGTCCGATGAAAACGTGGAGGAAATGCTTGTCATGGCGGACGTGAGCGTCCTGTTCGTCGGCGAAGATAACCGGAGGATGGGGACGCGTATGCTGATCGACGGGAAGATCGACGCCATTTACGAACTGGAAGGAAAGGGCGGCGCCAGCGTGAAAGGCCTGTGCGAAGAAGGCGCCCGGCTGCTTGCCGACGGCAAGCCGTACAGTTGCCCGGATCAAAATCCCCGGGATACGGCGGCCCTCGTGTTCACGTCCGGTACGACAAGCATTCCTAAAATGGTCCTTTTAAGCCATCACAATATACTGATCAACGTGAGCGACTGCCTTGAAGGGGTGGAAGCCGGTCCGAAGGTGTTCTCGGCGCTGCCCTGCTACCATACCTACGGCATGACGACGGCCGTACTGGCCACTTTGGTCCGGGGCGCCCATCTGTGCCTGAACGGCAATATGCGCACGGTCATGCGGGACCTGACCCTGTCCAAACCGTATTGTATGGTGGCTGTTCCGCTCATGGTGGAAGTCATCTATAAACAGATCTTACTCGGCGCCCAGAAAGCGGGAAAAAGCGGGGCGCTGGAAAAGATATTGAAAAGCGCCGCCAAGAAAAGACGCAAAGGGCTTGAATTTTCCAGTCCGGAACTGGAGGCCATGTGGCAGCAGTATTTTGGCGGGCTGAAGCTGATCATCTGCGGCGGCGCCCATTTGAGCACGGAGATCGAAGAAGCTTTCGATCTGTTCGGCGCCCATATCATGCAGGGATACGGTATCACCGAGTGTTCGCCCATGGTTTCCGCCAACGAGTGCGCCGGCGGCCGTATCGGATCGGTGGGCCGTACGCTGGCCCATTGCCAGGTCCGGGTCAAGGACGAAGAGATCCAAGTCCGGGGCGACAACGTGATGAAGGGATATTACAAAGGGGAAGACCAGATGCGGGAAGTGATGGACGGCGAATGGTTCTGTACAGGCGATCTGGGATATGTGGACAAGGACGGTTATATTTATATCACCGGCCGGAAGAAGAACCTGATCGTGTTCAAGAACGGCAAAAAGCTGTCGCCGGAAAAACTGGAGACCCTTATCATGCGGATACCTTTCGTGAAAGAGGTCATGGTCTATGGCGCCAGCCAGGGCACATCCGCCGACGACGTGCGTCTGGCCGCCAGCATCTATCCGGATCCGGAACTGACAAAAGACATGTCCACCTATGACATACTGGATTCGCTGCAAAATCAGATCAATCAGATCAATCAGACGCTGCCTTTGTATCAGCACATCCAGATGGTCAACATAAGAGAGCAGGAGTTTAAGAAGACCGCGTCGAAAAAAATAAAACGTTACCTGGCATAGAAAGAAGAGGATAAAATGTTTGAAATCGTAAAAAAGATCATTTCCGAGGTGACAGGGAAGACAAATATCACGTATGATACGGATTTTGTCCAGGATCTTCAGCTGAATTCTTTTGACATCATGAATCTGGTGTGCGCGTTTGAAGATTATTTCCAGACGTCGATCTCCAATAAGGAAGTCTGGCAGATGCGGCAGGTCAAAGACGTGGTGGAATATATCGAAAGCAAAGGCTATACGGAATAAACATGAAAGATCATGTGCTGATCCGGATAGGAGACCGGGACCGGTATGCTCTGGAGAAAGACCGGCTGATCGGGGATGTCCGGGCGGATTATGAAAACAGGTTTGGAGAGGGCGGCCGGCGGGACTGGACGATCGGGCGGACGGACCGTGGGAAACCGGTGTTTTCCGGAGAAACGGACCGTTTCCTCTCCCTGTCCCACAGCGGCCGGTTTTTCGCCTGCGCGGTTTCCGACGGAAAAGTGGGGCTGGATATACAGGAGCATCAGCCGGGCCGATACGAACAAATATGCCGGAAGTGGTTCCATCCTTTCGAGCGGGCGTATCTGGAGACATGGGGCTATGAACATTTTTTTGAAGTGTGGACGGCGAAGGAAAGCTTCGTGAAATATACCGGGATGGGTATGGACGAGCATTTCGGCGCGTTTTACGCGGCCAATGAAAACGGACTTGCCCGGGAGATCCTTTTCCGTGGAGAACGGGCTTTCCTGGAACATATCCCGGTCTTTCCCGGCTACAGCATGTGCCTGTGCGGGGAACACGAGGCGAAGATCTGTACGGTGACCGACATAAAAAGTCTGTGAAGACCAAACAAAGGTTTCACAGACTTTTTTCTTTATCCGGATGGCGGATGACATATCCGCCTTTGCCGTTTTGTTTCGCCTGATAAAGGGCGCTATCGGCGGACCGGTACAGAACGTCATAGTCGGCGTTGGCCGCGAAAGAAACGGCGATGCCCACGCTGAACCGGACCGGGACGACCGCGCCGTTCCAGTCGATCATCAAGGGGGCTTTGGTCATATCCCGGGCTTTCCAGAGCACCAGCTGCTCATTGGGACGGGCGTACAGAAGGATGATAAATTCATCGCCGCCCAGCCGGCCTACAGCGTCGGTCTTGCGGAACATGTCCTTTAACCGGACGCCGGTTTCCCGGAGCACGTAGTCGCCGCAGGGATGGCCGTAGGTGTCGTTGATGTATTTAAAATTATCCAGATCGATGATGAACAGGACGGTCATCATGTTGTCGCCCAGAAGATACGGATGGACAGTCATGTAATTCTGGATGGCCCGGCGGTTTAAAAGACCGGTCAGAGGATCGGTCATGACCTCTGTTTTCAGGGAAAGGATCTCCTGTTTCTGGGCGCTGATATCGGTCAGATAACCGATGCCGGACGCGATCTGGCCATCCGCGTTTTTCTGGAAAGAAAAATGGAGCTGGAACCATTGCTTTTCGCCGGACAGGGTCTTGACTTCCAGTTCGGATCCATCCGTCAGGGACGTTGGCGCCGCGAGCTGGTCCGCCAGTCTTTGCCGGTCGGCTTTTTCCAGGAAGGGCATCTGCCGCAGCCAGTTGGTAAAATCCGGGATGGTGGACGGGATATCAAAACGCCGTCTCAGTTCGCCGTAGAAGCAGGCGGTGTCGGTGTGTTTATCCCATTCCACGACGATGTTCTTGTTTTCCGAAGCGATATAGCGATATTTTTGCAGGATGATCTCCAGCTTTTCCCGTTCCTCATCCAGATTGTCGGAGATGCGGCGGATGGTCCGGACAAGAGACAGGTCTTTCAATATATAATGGAAACGGGAATAGGCGATCAGCTGAGCGATGACCATAAAGCAAAGAGAGTTCAGCAGTTCGCCGGCGTCCAGAAAATTCCGGGAAACGGCCAGGAAAAACCCGCCGCAGAAGCAAAACGCGGGGATAAAAAAGGCCGGTACTG
>CALWEE010000020.1 GCA_944376975.1 uncultured Lachnospiraceae bacterium | reverse complement strand
AATTAAACAAGAAAAAAAAACGGAGATGGAAGTGAAGTCATGGAAAAAGAAAACGTTGTAATGAATCCTCAGACGAATTTACTGGCTTTGGAAGAACATCTTTATTCCCTTCAGGATGTGAAGAAACCCAATGTCTATCGGCACATGTTCCCTTATTCGGAAGTGCCCAAGATCGTCTTTAACCAGCGGGTCGTGCCCATGCACATGCCGAAAGATATATGGATCACCGATACCACGTTCAGAGACGGGCAGCAGTCCCGGACGCCTTATTCCACAGAGCAGATCGTACGTATATATGACTATCTGCACAGACTGGGAGGGCCTAAAGGCATCATCCGTCAGAGCGAGTTTTTCCTCTACAGTGAAAAAGACCGGAACGCGGTATATAAATGCCTGGAAAAAGGCTATGATTTTCCGGAAGTGACCGCCTGGATCCGGGCCAACAAGAAGGATTTCCAGCTTGTAAAAGATATCGGCATCAAGGAGACCGGCATACTGGTAAGCTGTTCCGATTATCATATTTTCTATAAAATGAAGATGACCCGTAAACAGGCCATGGATCAGTATCTGAGCGTGGTACGGGAGTGCCTGGAGACAGGCGTGCGCCCGAGATGCCATCTGGAAGACATCACCCGTTCCGATATTTACGGTTTTGTCATCCCGTTTTGCCAGGAATTGCAGAAACTGGGCGAGGAGTATGGTATCCCGGTGAAGATCCGGGCCTGCGATACCATGGGTTACGGCGTCAACTTCCCGGGGGCGTCCATTCCCCGGTCGGTCCCCGGCATCATCTACGGCCTTCGGGTCCACGCGGGCGTTCCCTCCGAACTCATCGAATGGCACGGCCATAATGATTTTTATAAATCAGTCGTCAATTCCAGTACCGCGTGGCTGTATGGCGCCAGCGCGGTCAACTGCGCGCTGTTCGGCATAGGCGAACGTACAGGCAATACGCCGCTGGAAGCCATGATCTTTGAGTACGCCCAGTTGAAAGGCACGCTGGACGGCATGGACACGACAGTCATCACCGAACTGGCCGAGTACTATGAAAAAGAAGTGGGCGAGCGGATCCCGGACAGAACGCCGTTTGTCGGGAAAAACTTCAATGTGACCCGGGCAGGTATCCACGCGGACGGCCTGCTGAAGAATGAAGAGATCTATAATATATTCGATACGGAAAAATTCCTGAACCGTCCGGTTGTCGTGGCCGTTTCAAAGACCTCCGGCCTGGCCGGCATCGCCCATTGGATCAATACCCATTTCCATCTTAAGGGCGACCAGGCTCTGGATAAATCCCATCCGGTCATCTCCAAGGTGAAAGAATGGGTGGATAAGGAATACGAATCCGGACGTGTCACATCCCTGACCGATGAAGAACTTCTCACGGCTATCGACCACGCCTGCAGGGAGTGCGGCTACACGATCGGTGAATAGGAGGCTGGCCGCGTGTTTATCGATCATTTAACGGAAGACGGGACTGCCCATAGCCATTCGCTGTCGGAAAAGATCTATCAGGCGCTGCGCTCGGATATCCTGGCCGGCCATTATAAAGACGGCGAGGAGCTGCGGGAAAATACGTTGGCGAAAGTATACGGCGTCAGCCGGACGCCGGTCCGGGAGGCGATACGTCAGCTCGCTCTGGAGGGGCTGGTGGAGACCATACCCAACAAAGGCGCCTTCGTCAACAATATCCATCTGAAAGACATCAAAGACGTGTACGCCATGCGTTCCAGGCTGGAAGGGCTGGCGGCGCGCTGGGCGGCGGAAAAGATGAGCGACAGGCAGATCGAAGCGCTGGAAGAGATCTTGTACATGTCGGAATATTACCGGAAAAAGGCGCTCTGGGAACAGGTCTATATGTGCGACAATAAATTCCATGAAATGTTTTATGAGGGCAGCGGCAGTTCCATGTTGGAGCACGTGCTCAAAATGTTCCACGAATACGTCCAGCAGCTCCGCAAGACCAATCTGACAGACGAAAAGCGGGCGGAAGCCTCTTTTAAAGAACATCAGGCCATGGTGGACGCCATAAAGGCCCGAAAACCGGATGAGGCGGAAAGACTGGCTACCCGGCACATACAAAAGACGCTGGAAAACTGGATGGCGCGCCATCCGGACCAGACGGCATAAAAAAACAGGGAACAGCTTGTAAAAAGCGTTCCCTGATTTTTTATGCCTGCGGAAAGGAATCTTCAATGGCCTGGGAGAGGCTCTCCCATTGTTCCATCAATCCTTCCAGTTCGGCTTCCAGAGCGTCTTTTTCTTTCTGGATATCCATGAGCTTCTGAGCGTCGGTGGCGATCGCCTCATCCATCGCGTCGCTGTCCAGTGCGGCGATCCGTTCCTCGGCCCGGCTGATCTGATCCTCCGTTTTTTTCAGGTCATTTTTTAATTTCCGTTCTCTGGCCTGCTGTTCTTTCTGTTTCTTATAATCCTGTTTCCCGGAAGAAAAAGCGCTGTCGGCCGGGATTTCTTCTTCCAGCCGGATACCGGAGGATGCGGTGGTCGGATGGTCTTTTTTCTCCAGATAATCGTCATAATTGCCGTCATAACTGTTTAAAAGACCGTGATCCAGATCCAGGACGCGGGTCGCCGTCTGGTTGATAAAGTACCGGTCGTGGGAAACATAAAAGACGGTACCGGTATAATTCGCCACGGCGTCTTCAAGGATCTCCTTGGACTGGATATCCAGATGGTTGGTCGGCTCGTCCAATATGAGGAAGTTGGCGTTGGAGAGCATGAGCTTGGCCAGGGAAACCCGTCCCCGTTCGCCGCCGGACAGTTCGCCGATCGGTTTGAACACATCGTCGCCGGTGAACAAAAACGCGGCCAGCACATTGCGGATACGGGTATTGTCAAGGGACGGATAAGCGTCGGAAATTTCCTGGAAGATCGTTTTGTCCATGTGCAGGACCTGATGTTCCTGATCGTAATAACCGATCTCCACCTGGGATCCCAGCCGGATCGTGCCCGCGTCGGCAGGAACGAGCCGGTTGAGGATCTTGAGTATGGTCGTCTTGCCGGCCCCGTTGTTTCCGATCAGGGCGACTTTTTCGCCCCGTTTGATATCAATGGTCAGATCTTTGAACAGATAGCGGCCGTCAAAGGATTTGGTCAGATGTTCGACGAAAAGCACGTCGTTGCCGCTGGTCACGGAAGGCGTGAGGGCCAGACGGATCAAAGCGGCGTCATCCTCCGGCTTTTCCAGACGCTCCATCTTGTCCAGCATTTTGACCCGGCTTTCAGCCCGTTTGATGGATTTTTCCCGGTTGAAGGAGCGGAGCTTTTCGATGACCGCTTCCTGATGTTGGATCTGCTGCTGCTGGTTCAGCCAGGCTTTCATCCGCATATTGCGCAGGATGGCCCGCTTGGCCGCGTAGGCGGAGTAATTTCCCTGATAAACCGTTCCACGGTGATGGTCGATCTCGATGATCTTTGAGGCGACTTTGTCGAGAAAATAACGATCATGGGCGACGATGACGACGGCGCCTTTATAATTGACGAGGAAATTCTCGAGCCAGGCGATGGATTCCATATCCAGATGGTTGGTCGGCTCGTCAAGAAGAAGGATATCCGGCTGGGACAGAAGGAGTTTTCCCAGGGCGACCCGGGTTTTCTGACCGCCGGAAAGGGTGGCGATCTGTTTGGAAAAGTCGTTTTCCGT
Organism: uncultured Lachnospiraceae bacterium; assembly: GCA_944376975.1. Taxonomy (GTDB): domain Bacteria; phylum Bacillota; class Clostridia; order Lachnospirales; family Lachnospiraceae; genus Frisingicoccus. Next base: position 9,943 of record CALWEE010000020.1, on the reverse strand, counting down.
AAAACCAAGACCCTTTAAAACGCCGGCGATCTCACTTTCGCAGGCATAGCCGCCGCCGGCTTCAAACGCGTGGGTCAGCCGGGCATAGGCATCGAGCATCTGTTCCAGTTCGCCGCCGTCGGCGTTTTTCATTTCGGCTTCCAGCGCGCGGATCTTTTCGGCGGTATCGAAGATCTCCCGTTTGACCTCCCGCAGCTCCTCATATATGGTATGGTCGGAATCCACGGCCTGATGCTGGGCGAGATAGCCGACGGCGGCGCCCTTGGCGAGGACAACGGTCCCCGAATCTTCGGGCAGCTCCCCCATGATGATCTTCAGGAGGGTGGATTTGCCGGCGCCGTTTATACCGACGATGGCGGCTTTTTCATGTTCTTCGATATGGAATGAAACATCGTTCAGGATCACGTCGGTCCCGAAAGATTTACATATATGATGGCATGCAAGGATCACTTGACATACTCCTTTCGTTGGCTTCATGGGGACCGGATGGTCCGTGTCTATTTTACCATAAGGCGGGGAAGACGTAAACAGCGATCGTGGACGGAAAAAGAAGCGGCGGATATGTCATTTTATTAACAATAATACTGGACATTTTACCCGTGATTATATATAATAGGAACATGAATGAGAGATTGAGAGAATGGGATGTGCTAACATGAGAAAAGGAGAGATTTCCAAGGCCGTTATCCGTCGCCTTCCAAGATATTACCGATATTTGGGTGAACTGCTCCAGAATGGGGTTGTACGCATTTCCTCCAAGGAACTGAGTGAACGCATGAAGGTCACCGCGTCTCAGATCCGACAGGACCTGAACAATTTCGGCGGGTTTGGGCAGCAGGGTTACGGTTACAATGTGGAGTACCTTCACGAAGAGATCGGCAAGATCCTCGGACTGGACGTGACCCACAACATGATCATCATCGGCGCGGGCAATCTCGGGCAGGCACTGGCCAACTACAATTTTGAAAAAGTTGGTTTCCATTTGATCGGGATATTTGATATCAATCCAAGGTTTGAAGGGGTTTCCGTCAGAGGCATCGCGATCCAGATGCTGGACACCCTGGAAGATTTTCTGTCGGAACATAAGGTTGACGTGGTCACATTGACCGTTCCGAAGCGGCCGGCTGTGGATCTGGCGCATCATCTTGTGGATCTGGGCATTAAGGCCATCTGGAATTTTGCCCCCACAGATCTGAACCTGTCAGAAGATGTCTGTGTCAAGAATGTCCATCTGAACGAAAGCCTGATGACGCTTTCTTACGAGTATCGGGCAAAACATTCCGGCGAGGCAAGAGATGAGTAGCGTATGATCGTGGGAATTGGTGTAGATATAGCAGAGATACAACGCATCAAAAAAGCCTGTGAAAAGGAGGCTTTTTTGCTGCGTTGTTTTACATCCGCCGAAAGGAAGCTGGTCGAAGGCTTCCCGGCCCGGGCTGCCGGCAATTTCGCGGTAAAAGAAGCGGTCGTCAAAGCTTTCGGCACCGGCTTTGGAAAAGTCGGGCCGGGAGAGATCGAAGTGTTAAGAGACCCGCTTGGGAAACCGTATGTCGTGTTGTACGGCGCCGCGAAACAGTTGGCCGGGGAACGGGGGATCCGGCGCCTCCACGTATCGCTGACCGATACGAAGGAACTGGCGCAGGCTTTTGTCGTGGCGGAAGGAGAGGGGTGACAGGTTTATGCGTTACATAACAGACGGGGAAGAAATGCGCGCCATTGACCGGTATACCATAGACACGCTGGGCTATCCGTCCATCCTTCTGATGGAAAGAGCGGCTCTGGCGTTTGTCGGGCGGCTTCAGGAAACACTGTCCGGCGGCGAACGTATCGTGTGCGTGTGCGGCACGGGCAATAACGGCGGCGATGGCGTCGCCATCGCCCGGATCCTTTTCTCAAAAGGTTACGCCAGCGGATTCTATCTGGCCGGAAGTGAAGAAAAAGCGTCCCCGGAGACAAAAAAAGAGCTGGAAATGGCAAGAAATACAGGCGTACCTGAATATAATACATTAGACCTGCGTCACGCGCGGGTCGTGGTAGACGGTATTTTCGGCACCGGATTGTGCCGGGAGGTGGAAGGCCGTTACAAAGAGATCGTGGAAACGATCAACGCCTGGCGGGCGGCGTCGGAGAAAGCCCGTGTCTGGTCGGTGGACATCCCCTCCGGCCTGCACGCGGGGCTGGGACGTCCCCTGGGCGTCTGTGTCAAGGCGGACGCTACAGTGACGTTCGGGCTGGAAAAAAGGGGCATGGTCTTTTATCCCGGGCGGAGCCTGGCAGGCAAAGTTTTCGTGGAAGATATCGGTTTCCCGAAGAAAGCCGTGGACGCGTGCCTTCCCGGGGCCCACACGTTCGATATGTCCGATATGAAACGTCTGCCTGTCCGAAAACCGGATTCCAATAAAGGCGATCACGGCAGGCTGCTTGTCATAGCCGGGAGCAAAGGCATGGCCGGCGCCGGATATTTCGCGGCGAAAGCGGCCAGCCGCATGGGAACGGGCCTGGTGCGCATGCTGACGCCGGAGGAAAACCGGATCGTCTACCAGATCGCCGTGCCGGAGGCGCTGATCACGCCCTGGACGGCGGAAACCCTGACTGAAGACCAGGTAAGACAGGCCATCGACTGGGCGGACGGCGTGGTCATCGGGCCGGGGATGGGCGCCGGGGAAAGCGGCGGCAGGCTGGTTGAGTGGACGCTCCGGTATTGCCGCGGCCCGCTGGTCATGGACGCGGACGCGCTGAACATCCTGGCCCGGAAACCGGAATGGCTGGATAAGCTGCCGGAGCAGACCATTTTAACGCCCCATGTGGGCGAAATGGCCCGTCTGACCGGAAAGAGCGTACGGGAACTGAAGGGCGATCCGGCCGGGTACGCCCGGGATCTTGCCGTTTCCCGCCGGCTCATCTGTGTCATGAAAGACGCGGCGACGGTGGTCGCGTCTGTGGAAGGCGAGCTTTATATCAATACGACCGGCAACCAGGGCATGGCTTCCGGCGGTTCAGGCGATGTGCTGGCCGGCGTCATCGGCGCCCTCGTCTGTCAGGGCAGCAAGCCCTATGAAGCCGCCCGGCTCGGCGTGTATGTCCATGGGCTGGCTGGCGATGTTGCCCGGGAAAAGACGGGAGCGGCCGGCATGTCCGCGCGGGAACTTTTGGACGGCATTGCCTGTGTCATGAAAAGAATGGATACTGAGGAAGGATAATATGATTCAGAGAGAAGAAGGCAGTCTGTACCGCATCTGCGCCTGTATCGATCTGGACGCGCTGCGCCGGAATTTAAGGAATATCCGGAACAGGCTGGCAGACAGAGTGAAACTGATGTGCGTTATCAAAACCGACGCTTACGGCCACGGAGCGGTCACTGCCGCCCGGGTCATGGAAGAAGAAGGGGCGGACTGGTTCGCGGTGGCCGCGGCCGATGAAGGGATCGAGCTGCGCAAGGCGGGCATCGATCTGCCGATACTTGTTCTGGGATATACATGTAAAGAACAATATGATACAATGATCGAGAACCGGATCGTACCGACCATATTTACGCTCCGCATGGCGCGGGACTATAACGAGGCGGCGAAAAGGGCCGGTATACGGGCGGATATACATATCGCTCTCGATACGGGCATGAGCCGGATCGGTTTCCTGCCCGACAAAGATTCGCTGGACGCGATCGAGGCGATCAGCCACCTGTCCCATCTGCGCGTCCAGGGCGTATTTACCCATTTCGCCTGCGCGGATATGGCGGACAAGACCCATATGGAAAGGCAGATCCGCGTTTTTTCCGATATGCTCAAAGCCATGGAAGAACGGGGCGTCCATCCCGAACTGCGCCATTGCGCCAACAGCGCCTCCATCATGGAGCGGCCGGACGTCCAGATGGATATGGTCCGGGCCGGGATCATCCAGTACGGTCTGTACCCGTCGGATGAAGTGGATCCGGCAAAGATGGCCCTCTATCCGGTCATGTCGCTGTGGAGCCACGTGGCCTACATAAAGGAACTTCCGGCAGGCGTGGGCGTCAGCTACGGCGCCACCTATGTCACTTCCGGCAGGACCCGGGTCGCGACGATACCGGTAGGTTATGGCGACGGTTATCCGAGAAGCCTTTCCAACAAAGGTTATGTGCTCATAAACGGACAGAAAGCGCCGATCCTCGGGCGGGTCTGCATGGATCAGATGATGGTGGATATAACGGGCCTCGATCAGGTGAAGGAACAGGATCCGGTATGCCTTATGGGCGCGTGCGGCGGCCAGGAGATATCCGCGGAGACGATCTCCGGGATGGCGGGATCGTTCAACTACGAGTTCGTCTGTGATGTGGGGCGGAGAGTGCCAAGGGTATATATGGAAAACGGGAAGCCGGTAAAAGTGGTGAATTATCTGATCGACTAGAGGAATGTAAACGCAGTTCCTGATGAATATACTTAAGATAAGTGGGAATAATCATCTTAAAGATTTATCAGGAGTGTGAAATGTGTGATCATCAAACGGGGAGATATATTTTATGCCGACCTTCGGCCGGTAGTGGGATCCGAGCAGGGCGGCGTGCGGCCTGTCCTCATCATACAGAACGATACGGGCAACAAGCACAGTCCGACCGTGATCTGCGCGGCGATCACGTCCCGCATGAACAAAGCGAAGCTCCCGACCCATGTGGAGCTGAGCGCGTCCAAATATCAGTTGATCAAAGATTCGGTGGTGCTTCTGGAACAGGTGCGTACCATAGACAAAAAACGTCTGAAAGAAAAGGTATGCCATCTGGATCAGGACGTGCTGAAAAGAGTAGATAAGGCTTTGGCAATAAGCCTTGAAATAAATACATAACACGAAAGGAAGTAAGAAAACGTATGGACGATGGCAATCCCATCAAGAACGCGCTGAACAGATTTTTAAGGACAAAGCCCCAGAAAGAGGGCAGCGAAGAAAAAGTGGAAGAAGAGATCATCCAGATGGTCAGTGAGGGCCACGAGCAGGGCGTCATAGACGCCCAGGAAGCGGAGATGATCCACAACATCATGGAGTTTGACGATAAGATGGCCGATGATGTCATGACCCACCGGAAGAACATCATCGCGCTGGACCAGGACATGGCCGTGAAAGAAGCGGCTCTGGAGATGGTGGGCCAGCCCTATTCCCGGTACCCGGTCTATGAAAAAGACATGGACAACGTGGTCGGAGTGTTACATATAAGGGACGTGCTCCAGGTACTCCTGGACGGCCGGTCGGACCTGAAGGTCAAAGAGATCATGAACAAACCCTATTTTGTACCCGAAACGCAGAATATCAGCCATCTTTTCCGGGAAATGAAAAATAAAAAGATCCATCTGGCGGTGGTCATCGACGAATATGGCCAGACAGCCGGCGTGATCTCCCTTGAAGATATCCTCGAGGAGATCGTGGGCAATATCCTGGATGAATACGATGTGAAGGAACAGGTGATCCAGGATCTGGGCGGCCATGAATACCTGATCCAGGGCCTCGCGGAACTGGAAGAGATCGAAAACGCGCTGGGCATCGAGTTTGAGGGCGATTTCGACACGCTGAACGGCTTTATGACCGACAAACTGGAACATATCCCGAAAGAAGGCGAAGAAGCCAGCATTGAATACAAAGGCTGGATCTTTAAAGTCATGGATGTGGACGAAAACGTGATCCAGACGGTGAAAGTTTACCGGACGCCCCGGGGCGGAGCGGAATAAAGCTTGAAAGACGGCGGATCATCTGGTAAAATATAGCGTTGGGCAGATTTTTTGCCTGAACAGAGGACAAAAGAACAATATATGAAGGAGTGTTAGTATGTCAGGACATTCAAAGTTCGCGAACATAAAGCATAAAAAAGAGAAAAACGACGCCGCCAAAGGTAAGATCTTTACCATCATCGGCCGCGAGATCGCCGTCGCCGTCAAGGAGGGCGGACCGGATCCGGCCAATAACAGTCGTTTAAGAGACGTGATCGCGAAAGCCAAATCCAATAATATGCCCAACGATACCATTGAACGGGGGATCAAAAAGGCGGCCGGCGATATGGGCTCCGTCAATTACGAGACGGTTACCTATGAAGGCTACGGCCCCAACGGCACGGCCATCATCGTGGAAGGGCTGACCGATAACCGGAACCGGACGTCCTCCAACGTGCGCAACGCGTTCACGAAAGGCGGCGGTTCGGTCGGTACCATGGGCTGCGTGTCGTTCATGTTTGACAAAAAAGGTCTGATCGTTGTCGATAAAGAAGAATACGACACCGATCCGGACGAATTCATGATGCTGGCCCTGGACGCGGGAGCGGAAGATTTCTCGGAAGAAGAGGACAGCTATGAGATCACCACGGATCCGGACGAGTTCAGCGCGGTGAGAGAAGCGCTGGAAAAAGAAGGCGTCCCCATGGCTTCCGCCGAAGTGACCATGATCCCTCAGACATGGGTCACGCTGGATAATGAAGAAGACATACGGAAGATGAACCGCATCCTGGATCTTTTAGATGAGGATGACGACGTCCAGAACGTATGGCACAACTGGGATGAATGATCCCGAAGACGGCAGGACGCCGTCTTGAGGATAAGCATGCGAAAAAAGGAATGATCTGCTTTCGGACCATTCCTTTTTCTTTAAATGAACGGGAGGGAAACGCGATGTACAAAAACGACGAAGGGAAACGCTATCGCCGGATCAAGCGGGAATTGATCCACAAAGGGGCGCTGGTGGATTTCTACAAAGACACCATGCAGGTGCCCAACGGTCATACCGCGGAATGGGACCTGGTCAGCCATAAAGGCGCGGCCGCCGTGATCCCGGTCACGGGAAACGGCAACATCATCATGGTGCGCCAGTATCGGAACCCGCTGGAAGACTTTGACCTGGAGATACCTGCCGGAAGCCTGGACAGCCCGTCGGAAGACCCGAAGCTGTGCGCGGCGAGGGAACTGGAGGAGGAGACCGGCTGTAAAAGCAGCCATCTGGAACATCTTATCGACATATATACCACGGTGGCTTTCTGCGATGAAAAGATCAGCATCTACGTGGCGGATCATCTGGAAAAGTCCGCTCAGAACCTGGATGAGGACGAGTATCTGGAAGTGGAAGTTTACCCGTATGAAAAGCTGGTGGAAATGATCCTGGACGGAAGGATCAAAGACGGCAAGACGGTGAGCGCCCTTCTGGCCTATGGACGCAAATACGGACGATAACATAATCCCAGACAGGCCGTCATAGGATATATAAAAAACGGGAGATGGTCTGTATACATCGTTTTTGCCGAGGCAGATGGCTTTTCTTCCTGATCGCCGGCGTGATCGCCGGAACGGTACTGTTGAACGTGGCCATGTATATGGGAGGCATGTCTTTGGAGGAGCGGCTTTTAAGCGTCCACAGGTGGTTTGCGGGACAGGACGTGTCCGGGCCGGACCTGCTCATCCAGATCGGGATATGCCGGCTTGTTCCGGCGCTCGTCCTGGCGGCGCTCATACGGCTGATGGGCAGTTATTACCTGCTCTATCTGGTCGTCTTCACATTCGGGATGTCTTTCGGCTATACCCTGTCGATGCTCAGCGTCGCCTACGGCATGAGGAGCATCCTTTTCATGGCCGCCTATATGTTTCCCCAGTATCTGATCTACATACCGCTGATGGACCGGATCATCCGTTTCGCGGACCGGCAGATGGGCGAGCTACGGCCTGTGGACAAAAGAAAAACGCTGGCGGCATGCCTGCTTTTTCTGGCCGGCTGCCTTCTGGAAGCCTATGTCAATCCGCGGATACTGGCGGCGGTGATAAAAATTTTTTCATAGCGGATAACTATATATGGTAGCGAGGGCCCCTTTATCGGCCGGATGTGGTAGAAATGCCGAAAAAGCCTGATTTTATGCGGGATTGCGGCGATTTTTCCATTTGATTTTTCGTAAAGATATGCTTATAATATAAAGTGCCACACTTTGTGGGACAGGATATCATACGAATGAGGGAGAATGGAATGTACGAGGAAGTTGATCAATTTATCATTTATCTGCGGGAAGTGAAAAAGTCTTCCGAGAATACCATCCTGTCTTACAGAAGGGATTTGAAAAAGTTCTGCGGCTATATGGAAAAGCATCAGATCCGGAACATCCTTCAGGTGACCGTGACGAATCTGAATTCCTATCTGATCAGCATGGAGACATCCCATTTCGCCCCATCTACCATTTCAAGGAATCTGGCGGTGCTGAAGACCTTTTTCGCTTATCTGTGCCGGAAGGGCCTTATGAAAGAGAATCCGGCCATGGGCTTTAAAGCGCCCAAGGTCGAAAAGAAAGTGCCGGAAGTGCTGACTGGGGAAGAAGTTTCTCTCCTTTTAGGCCAGCCGTCGGGAAACTCCAATAAAGCGGTACGGGACAGGGCCATGCTGGAATTGTTATACGCCACCGGCATGCGCGTGAGCGAACTGGTCGATCTTAAAGTGGACGATCTGAACCTGTCCGCCGGCTATATACGCTGTGACGACAACGGCAGGGAACGCATGATACCCTGCGGCGGCGCGGCGCAGGAGGCGTTAAAAGACTATGTGAGGAACGCCCGCCCGGCCATGATCAGCCGGGCCGACGAAAAAGCGCTGTTCGTCAACTGCAATGGGACATCGCTGAGCCGTCAGGGACTTTGGAAACTTTTGAAACAGTATGCCAAACGGGCCGGTATAGGGACAGATATCACGCCCTATACCCTCCGCCATTCTTTTGCCGCCCATCTGGTGGAAAATGGCGCCGATCTCCGGTCGGTACAGGAGATGCTTGGGCATTCCGACATATCGACGACGCAGATATATGCCAGAATGAACAGTGAACGTATCAAAGACGTGTATGCCAAAGCCCATCCGAGAGCCTGAGAAGGGTATGCGAGAGGGGAACGAACCTATGCCAGAATATCGGTTAGCCGTCTGCGAAGACGATAAGATCGTACGGGATGAGATCTGCCGCGCCTGCGGCAGCATCCTGACAGAAGAAAAGATCCCCCCACGCGATCGCTTCATTTTCAAGTGCGGAGGCGTTGGAGGAAGTCCTTTACAGTCAGCGCCGCCCCTTCGATCTGCTGGTACTGGATATCGAGCTGGAAGGCAAAAGCGGCCTTCAGCTGGCCAGAGAGGCGCGGGCACGGGATGACGCCCTGGGTATTCTTTTTATCACTGGGTACGAGGCGTACGCGCTCCATGGCTATAAGGCGCGTCCGGTGGATTTTTTGCTGAAGCCGCTGGACTGGGACGAACTGAAATGGGCGATCATGGAGGACTGGAAGAAAAACCGGCGTCCCCGGACGGTGCTCCTTGAGCAGGGACGGAAGAAAGTGCGGCTGGATGTTCGAAAGATCCTTTATGTGAGCCGGACGGGAACCATGGCGCGCATATCATACTGGAAAGCGGCAGCGTCCGATTTCCGGCGGGCCTGAACCGTATGGAACAGATGCTCCCGAAAGATCAGTTCATACGGTGCCATAACAGCTGCATCGTCAATCTTTTCCACGTCCGGGAATGTACCGGACAGGCCTTTAAGATGGACGACGGCGAGCGTACGCTGCCTATAAGCCGTAAGTATCACGACAGCTGTCAGAAGGCTTTCATATCGTATATCAACAGGTAACGACAACCCCGGCGGGCGGACCGCCGGGGTATTTTAATGGGTGTTTTCCGGTATATGAAGCGCGGTCTCGACAATGAAAACATGCGGATCCTCAAAGGAAAACAGAAGGCGGCTTTCATATTTTTCCGCGATCTGCCGAATCTGACGGCATCCAAAACCGTGGACCGACCGGTCGGTTTTTGTCGTCAGCAGTTCGCCGTCCCCGCTTGTTCGTATTTCTCCGTTATACGCGTTTTCGCAGCGGATGGCAAGGTAGGTTCCGTTGACTTTCATCTGGACGCGGACATATTTTTTTTGCCCTTCGCCGACTTTGGCGGCGGCTTCAAGCGCGTTGTCCAGCATATTCATGAGCAG
>CALWEE010000019.1 GCA_944376975.1 uncultured Lachnospiraceae bacterium | reverse complement strand
TCATCCTTGGATTTTCGCTGGTCAGTGAAGGCCTGCGCGTCCGTCAGAGACGGTAGGAGGTGTGGATATGGCTGAAAAACTTCTGGAAGTCAGGAATCTGACCATCGGTTTTGAAGAACCGGACGGGTTCGATAAAGTGGTGGATGACTTAAGCTTTGATATGTATCAGGGAGAGATCGTTGGCATCGTGGGCGAGTCGGGCTCCGGAAAGAGCATGACGGCCCATGCCATCATGGGGCTGTGGAAGAACGGCGCGAAAGCCGCCGGCGGACAGATCCTTTTTGACGGAAAAGATTTGCTGGCGTTGAGCCCGGAGGAACGGCGCAAGATCCAGGGAGACGATATATCCATGATCTTCCAGGAACCGATGACGTCCCTGAACCCGGTCAGACGTATCGGCTGGCAGGTGGCGGAAAGCCTCCGGCTGCACACGTCCCTTCCGGAAGACCAGATCCGCCGGCGTGTCCTGGAGAATTTAAAAAGCGTGGGTCTTTCCGACGCGGAAACCATCTGCGGGAAATATCCTCATCAGCTTTCCGGCGGCATGCGCCAGCGGGTCATGATCGCCATGGCCATGGTCTGCTGGCCCAAGCTCCTTATCGCCGATGAACCTACGACCGCGCTGGACGTGACGGTGCAGATGCAGATCCTCCAGCTTCTCCGGAAGATCCATCTGGAAGCCCAGACGTCGATCCTGTTCATTTCCCATGACCTGAACGTGATCCGGGAGATCTGCCGGCGGGTCATCGTCCTGTATAAAGGGCGGATCGTGGAGAGCGGCAGCGTGGCCGACGTGCTGGAACATCCGAAACATGAATACACAAAGCATCTGGTGGCCTCCATCCCGAAAGCCCGGGAGGACGACCGGAAGCCGGAGCATATGCTGGAAGCCAAGCGGCTGAACGTGTATTACCATGTCCGGGGAAAGGGCATGTTCTCGAAACCGGTGACCAAACACGTGATACAGGACGTGTCGTTTTATATACGGGAAGGGGAGATACTGGGCCTGGTGGGCGAGAGCGGATGCGGCAAATCCACGTTGGCCAAGTGCGTCGTCGGCCTGAACACCCATTACGACGGCAAACTTTCACTGAAGGAGACCCGTCCCCAGCTTGTTTTCCAGGATCCTTACAGTTCGCTGAACCCGACGAAAAAAGTGGGATGGATATTGGAAGAACCGCTGAAGATCCAGGGGATAAAAGACCGGAAAGAACGGAAAAAAAGAGTGGATGAGATGCTTGTCAAAGTGGGCCTCGATCCGTCTTTCGCTGACCGGTATCCCGCGGAACTGTCCGGCGGGCAGCGGCAGCGGGTGAGCATCGGCGTAGCGCTCATACTGGACGCCCGTTTCATCGTGGCGGACGAACCGGTATCCGCGCTGGACGTGACGATCCAGTCCCAGATACTGGATCTGCTCATGGATCTCCAGAAAGAACGGGGACTGACCTATCTGTTCATTTCCCATGACCTGAACATCGTCCGTCAGTTCTGCCACCGGGTCATCGTCATGTATCTGGGCGAGATCGTGGAAGAAGCGGAAGTGGCGGATATCTATAAACATCCCTGCCATCCTTACACCCGGCTGCTGTTCCATTCCATATTGGACGGCGAGCGGCATATGGGCCGCGTGACCGATGTGGAACAGAAAAGCGAGATGAAGGAAAGCAGAGGCTGTCCTTTTTACAGCCGATGCCAGGAACGGCGGGAAAAATGCCGGGATGGGCGGCCGGCCAGCGTGGACATTTCCATGGGCAAAGGCGCGCCCCATTATGTGAAATGTTTTAAATATCTAAAGACAGGAGAGAAAGCGGATGCGTAATATTCGTCTGCTCATAGAATATGACGGAAGCCGGTATGACGGCTGGCAGCGGCTGGGGAAAAGCGGCGGGAACGACACGATCCAGAGCCGTCTGGAAACGGTGCTTTCCCGGCTGACAGATGAGACGGTGAACGTCATCGGGTCGGGACGCACGGACAAAGGCGTGCACGCGGCCGGTCAGGTCGCCAATTTCCACACCTGTACCGATATGAGCTGTGAAGAACTGCGGGATCAGATGAACCGGTACCTTCCGGAGGACATCGGCATCCTGGACGCGCGGGAAGCCGCTCCCCGGTTCCACAGCCGTTTAAACGCCCTGTCAAAGACATATGTGTACCGGATCGCCACAGGGCCGTGTCCCTGTGTATTTGACCGGAAGTATACCTGGTACGCGCCCTGGGTGACCGATGTGGAAAAGATGCGGGAAGCGGCGAAGCTGCTTGAGGGGGAACACGATTTCCTCGGCTTTTCCTCTGTCCGCAGGACCAATAAGTCGACGGTGCGCTGTATCCGGGAAATACGGATCGAAAAGCAGGAGCGGCAGCTTCGGCTGGTGTTTGTCGGCGATGGGTTTTTATACCATATGGTCCGCATCCTGACCGGGACGCTGGCGGAGATCGGAGCCGGTAAAAAGGCGCCTCAAAGCGTTGAGGACGTCCTTTTGTCGAAAAATCGGGAAATGGCCGGCGTCATGGCGCCTCCCCAGGGATTGTGCCTGGAAAATGTCCGTTATATGTAAAATAATTACAAAAGAATGCTTGAAATCGAGCACATTTTCGTTCATAATAGATATTGAATTATTATTATTGGGAGGTAGCCAGGTATGAAAAAAATATTCGGCAAATCCGTATTTGGCGGGATCGCGATCGGCGATATCTCTTTCCTGAAGAAAGATGAAGCCCAGGTAAAGAGGCTGCATGTGGACGATACGGAAACAGAAATGAAACGGTTTGAAGACGCGAAAGCGACCGCCGCCGAACAGTTGAAGGGACTGTATGACAAAGCGCTGGCAGAAGTGGGCGAAGCCAACGCGGCTATTTTTGAAGTGCATCAGATGATGCTTGAAGATCTCGATTTTATCGAATCGATCACGAATATGATCACGACCCAGGAAGTCAACGCGGAATACGCGGTGGCGGTCACCGGAGAGAACTTCTCCCAGATGTTCGCCTCCATGGACGATGATTACATGAAAGAAAGAGCGGCGGACGTTAAGGATATATCCGAACGGATCATCCGCATCCTGACCGGCGCGGGCGGAAACGAAGTGGACACGGACAAGCCGGTGATCCTTGTGGCGGACGACCTGGCGCCCAGTGAGACCGTCCAGCTCGACAAGTCCAAGATCCTCGCTTTCGTGACCCGTCACGGTTCTTCCAATTCCCATACGGCCATCCTTGCCCGGACCATGAACATCCCGGCCATCATCGGCGTGGATTTCCCGGAAGATTGCAACGGCAAGAAAGCGGTGGTAGACGGTTTTGAAGGTTCCCTGTACATCGATCCGGACACCGACACGCTGACGGTCATGGAGAAACGGCGTCAGGAAGAGCTGGAGAAACGGGAGATGCTCCAGAAACTGAAAGGCCAGGAGAACGTGACGAAGAGCGGGCAGAAGATCAATCTGTACGCCAACATCGGCGGCGTATCCGACGTGGTCAACGTGCTTCAGAACGATGCCGGCGGCATCGGCCTGTTCCGGAGCGAATTCCTTTATCTGGAAAAAGATGAATATCCGACAGAAGACGAGCAGTTCCAGGTATACAAGTCGGTGGCGGAGACAATGGCAGGCAAGAAAGTCATCATCCGTACGCTGGATATCGGCGCGGACAAACAGATCGGCTATTTCAACCTGGCGCATGAAGACAACCCGGCCATGGGTTACCGGGCGATCCGTATCTGCCTTGACCGGATCGACATTTTCAAGACCCAGTTAAGAGCTTTGTTCCGGGCCAGCGCCTTCGGCAACATTTCCATCATGTTCCCCATGATCATCTCCGTTGACGAAGTACGTCAGATCAAAGAGATCGTGAATGAAGTGAAGGCGGAACTGGACGAGGCGGGCGTGCCTTATAAGGAAGACCTGGAGCTGGGTATCATGATCGAAACGCCGGCCGCCGTCATGATCAGCGACGAACTGGCGAAAGAGGTGGACTTCTTCAGCGTGGGAACAAACGACCTGACCCAGTATACGCTGGCCATCGACCGTCAGAACCCGCAGCTTGACAAGATCTACGATTCCCATCATCCGGCGATCCTGCGCATGCTCCAGATGATCGTGGACAACGCCCATAAGGCAGGCGCCTGGGCCGGCATCTGCGGCGAGCTGGGAGCGGACCTGACGCTTACGGAGACGTTCCTGAAGATGGGCTTTGACGAGCTGAGCGTTTCACCGTCCATGATCCTGCCGCTCCGTCAGAAAGTCAGAGAGTGTGAATAAATAAAGAACGATACCTGGCGCCGATCCGCCAGGTGGACGATACGGGACTTCCGCGTACGCGCGGAAGTCCTTTTTTGGTGTCCGGCCGGAGGCGGGCTTTTTTCCCGGGACCGGACAGCGTGTTTGCCAGAATATAGAGTGACCAAAAGTCAGAAAAAACAAGGCGTTGACGGCTTTTGTGGCCAAACAAAATGTATCAAATGATACTTTTTGAAAAAAATGCAACACAACTATTGTGAATTTTAAAAAGGTATAGTATAATGATACCGATATAATGTCCGAGATAGGCAATTTATTGTTAAAAATTGACAAAAAAGTCACAAACAGGACGTGGCAACAGGGCGATGGAGGGGTGAGAGCATGCGTGAAGAGTCGACCATTTTGAGCGTGGGTATTGACATTGGCACATCGACGACGCAGGTCATCTTCAGCCGGCTCACATTTAAAAATTCGGCAGGATACTTTGCCGTTCCCCACATCGAGATCGCCGATAAAAACGTCGTTTACAAAAGTGACATTTATATGACTCCCCTGAAAGACCGGGTCATGATCGACGGCGAAAAGGTACGCGCCATTGTGGCCGGAGAGTTTTTAAAGGCAGGGTTCGCTCCGGGAGACACGCAGACCGGGGCGGTGATCATCACCGGAGAATCGGCCCGGAAGGAGAATTCCGAGATCGTGCTGAAGGAGCTGAGCGATTTTGCCGGCGAGTTTGTCGTTTCGACAGCCGGGCCTGACCTGGAATCCATCATCGCGGGCAAGGGCAGCGGGGCGGCGGCTTATTCAAAAGAGCGGCAGTGCACGGTGGTCAACCTGGATATCGGGGGCGGAACGACCAACGCGGTCCTGTTCGACTGCGGTGAGGTGATCGCCAAAGGCTGCCTGGATATCGGCGGCCGGCTCATCCGGGTCGATCAGGATATGAAAGTGACTTATGTCAGCGACAGCGTCAGACGTATAGCCGACCATGAAGGGCTGGATATACGGCCCGGCATGGAGGCGGATTACCAGACGGTGGAAAGCATATGCCGGAAGATGGCGGAATTGCTTGGCGACTGGCTGGAACATAAAGACAGTCCCCTTCTTGATTCCATTGTGACGCCTGGAAGTTCACCCTTTGATTTTGACAAGCCGATCCGGGCAGTTTGTTTTTCCGGCGGCGTGGCGGATTGCCTCTACGTCCACAAGGAAGGGCCGTGGAATCCTTACGGAGACATCGGCGTCGTCCTGGGGGACGCCATAAGACAGAGCCGTCTCTGGTCCGAGTACCGGGTCGTTGACGCGAAGGAGACCATAAGGGCCACCGTCGTCGGGGCCGGAAGCTATACCACATCGGTATCGGGAAGCACGATCGCCTATGACCGGGACGTGTTCCCTCTGAAAAACATTCCGGTGCTGAAACTGACTGTCCGTGAACAGGAGCATTGTTTCGCCGACGACAGGGAATGGTTTCGCGAGAAGCTCCGGTGGATGCTGGAGCAAAGCGACAGCGAACAGCTGATCGTGGCAATGAAAGGCAAACAAAATCCTTCATATACAGAACTGAGGCGGATGGCGGCATGCCTGTCCGGCGTGCTCGATGAAACGCTTCCGCCGGGTGTTCCGCTGATCATCGTATTGGAATACGATATGGCCAAAGCCCTGGGACAGGTGATGACCCGTATGCTGAAAGGAAAACGGGACGTGATCTGCGTCGATTCCATTCAGGTGGATCAGAATGATTTTGTGGATATGGGGAAACCGCTGGTGGATGGCCTGGTCATCCCGGTGGTTGTCAAAACATTAATCTTTGGATAGGTGGTGCGTTATGGCATATCGAACATTGTTAGGCGGCCAGATCTTCCGGTTTGATTCCGTGAAAGAAGTGCTGGCAAAGGCAAATGAAGAAAAATCCGGCGACATACTGGCCGGCGTGGCGGCTTCTTCCGATCTTGAACGGGTCGCGGCGAAAGAAGTGCTGGCGAACATGCGTCTTTCGGAGCTGAGAGAGAATCCGGTGGTCCCCTATGAAGAAGACGATGTGACCCGGCTGAATCAGGACGGGATCAATCAGGTCTTTTACAACAAGATCAAAAACTGGACAGTCAGCGATCTGCGGGAATGGATCCTCGATTATTCCACGACGGAACATCAGATCAAAGATATGTCCAAGGCGCTGACCGGCGAAATGGTCGCCGCTGTAGCCAAGATCATGACCAATCTGGACCTGATCTACGGCGCGGCGAAGATCGAAGTACCGGCCACGTGCAACACGACCATCGGCAAGAGAGGGACAATGGCCACAAGGCTTCAGCCCAATCATACGACGGACAACGTGGAAGGCATCACCGCTTCTTTATTTGAAGGGCTCAGCTATGGCTGCGGCGACGCGCTCCTGGGACTGAATCCGGTAAACGATACGGTTTCCAGCCTGGCCGAAGTGCTGAAGCGGTTTGATGAAGTAAAAAATAAATTTGAGATACCGACCCAGATCTGTGTCCTTGGCCATATCACGACTCAGATCGAAGCGGTGAAACAGGGGGCTCCCTGCGATATGATCTTCCAGTCCATCGCCGGAAGCGAAAAGGGGAACAAGGCCTTCGGTTTTACCACCGATACGGTGCGGGAAGCCCGACAGCTCCTGAGAGAAAGGGGAACAGCGGTCGGCCCGAACCTGATGTATTTTGAGACCGGACAAGGTTCCGAGCTTTCCTCCAACGCCCATTACGGCGCCGATCAGGTGACCATGGAAGCCCGGTGCTACGCCTTCGCGAGAGTGTTCGAGCCGTTTATGGTCAACACGGTGGTCGGCTTTATCGGACCCGAATATCTGTACGACAGCAAACAGGTCATCCGCGCCGGCCTGGAAGACCATTTCATGGCCAAGCTTTCCGGCGTGCCCATGGGCTGCGACTGCTGTTATACGAACCATATGCAGGCCGATCAGAATGATATCGAGAACCTGGCCCTCCTTTTGGGAAGCGCGGGCGTCAATTACATACTGGGCGTGCCCAGCAGCGATGATATCATGCTCAATTACCAGACCAACGCCTACCACGACGTGAACGCGGTGCGGGAGGTCCTTGGCAAGCGGCCGATCAGGGAATTTGAAGTATGGCTGGAAAAGATGGGTATCATGGAAAACGGCAGACTGACAGAAAGAGCCGGAGACCCGACCATCTTTTTGAGCAGAAGATAGAAAAGGAGGGATGCGCGGTATGACACAGATGGACGATATGATCAACGCCATTGTCGAACGTGTGGCAATGGAACTGTCAAAAGGGGCATCTGCTCCGAAAGAAAGCGCCCAAAGCCCGGAAAGCCCGGCGCCGTTTGACATCAACCGGGTGGCGAAAAAAGACCTGTCCGGCGGGAATACGGCAGGAACGATCCGGGAGACGGCAGGCGACGGCGATCTGGTGGATATCACGTCGCCGGAAGAAAAGCATAAACCGACCCTTTCCCACTGTGAAGACCCGGAAGGGCTGGAACGGATGATGCGTTCCACACCGGCCCGTATCGGCGTGGGAAACTGCGGGGCCCGGCTCCGCACACAGACGATGCTCACGTTGAGAGCGGACCACGCGGCGGCGCGGGACGCGGTGTTTAAAGACGTGGATCCATCCGTTTTAGACAGGCTGGGACTGTTTACGATAGAAACCAAATGTTCCGATAAAAACCAGTTCCTCACCCGTCCGGATCTGGGCCGTCAGTTTGACGACAGCGTGATCAGCGAGCTGAAAAGCAAATGCGTGATGAACCCGGATGTGCAGATCTACGCTTCCGACGGCCTGTCATCCACGGCCATCACGGCAAACCTGGAAAATATCCTTCCGGTCATCATGGACGCGCTGAAAGCCAAAGGGCTGAAGGTGGGCACGCCGTTTTTCGTAAGGAACGGACGTGTGGCCGCCATGGACCAGATATCGGAAGCGCTGGGCGCGACAGTGACCTGCGCCCTCATCGGAGAGCGCCCGGGCCTTGCCACAGCGGAAAGCATGAGCGCTTACATCGCCTATAAGGCGACCGTGGGCATGCCGGAAGCGCGCCGGACCGTTGTTTCCAATATCCATTCCGGAGGTATACCGGCCGTGGAAGCCGGCGCGTATATCGCGGATGTCATAGAGATGATGCTGGAGGCCAAGGCCAGCGGCGTCGATCTGAAGAAATAGGAGTCTGTTATGAAAAATGAACCTGTACGCACCCAAGTCCTCAGCGTGAAGATGATCCCCAACGCGGATCCCATGCTGCGGGAGAGCCTGAAGCTTTTGCCGGGAGAATACAGCCTGGGTCTGATAACCACCGACTGTGACGATGTATCCTACGCGGCTTTGGATGAGGCAACGAAAAAAGCGGATGTGCGGGTCGCTTATGCCCGGAGCATGTATGCCGGAGCGTCCAACGCCAGCACGAAACTGGCCGGTGAGTTCATCGGCATCCTGGCCGGACCGGATCCGGCGGAAGTGCGCAGCGGTCTGGACGCGGCCATAGCTTTCATTGAGCGGGACGCCTGCTTTTACAGTGCCAATCAGGATAATTCCATTGTTTATTTTGCCCACTGCATATCCAGGACAGGCAGCTACCTGTCGGCGGAGGCGGGCGTTCCCAGGGGAACGTCCATGGCGTATCTGATCGCGCCGCCGATGGAAGCCATGATGGGACTGGACGCCGCGCTGAAAGCGGCGGAAGTGGAACTCAAGTTATTTTACGGGCCGCCCTCGGAGACAAACTTTGCCGGAGGGCTTCTGACCGGTGAACAGGCCGCCTGCCAGGCTGCCTGCGACGCGTTTGCCGATACGGTACGCGCCATCGCCGACGACCCGTTAAATTATTAAATGTATATTCTTGGAAAGGAGATAAAGTTATGGGACTTGACAAGGATTTGCAATCCATTCAGGAAGTCAGAGACCTGATAAGAAAAGCAAAGAAAGCCCAGGCTGAGTACGCGGGATTCTGCCAGAAGAAAGTGGACAGCATCGTCAAAGCGGTAGCGGAAGCGTGCGCGGCGAAAGCCGAGCCGCTGGCCAAGATGGCTGCCGAAGAGACGGGTTTCGGCATCTGGCAGGACAAGGTACTGAAAAATCTGCTGGGCAGCTCCATCACCTATGATTACATCAAGGACATGAAAACGGTCGGTGTGATCCGGGAAGATGGAGAAAAAGGCATCATGGAGGTGGGTGTCCCCATGGGTGTCGTAGCGGCGCTCATCCCGTCCACCAATCCCACATCGACGACAATGTACAAAGCGCTGATTTCTCTGAAATCCGGAAACGGCATTGTCATCAGCCCCCATCCGGGCGCGAAGAACTGTATCCTGGAGACGGTGAAGATCATTCAGGAGGCCGCCTATAACGCGGGCGCTCCCGAAGGACTGATCGGCGTCATCAATCTGACGACCATGCAGGCTACGGACGCGCTGTTAAAGAGCCCGGATATCGGCATCATCCTTGCCACCGGCGGAGAAGCCATGGTGCACGCGGCTTACAGTTCCGGCAATCCGGCTCTGGGCGTAGGTCCCGGAAACGGCCCGTCCTTTATCGAACGGACGGCGGATATCCCGGAAGCGGTAAGGCACATCTTTGACAGTAAGACGTTTGACAACGGAACGATCTGCGCTTCCGAGCAGTCCATCGTTACAGAAAAATGTATCGAAGACAAAGTGATCGAGGAAGTGAAGAAAAACGGCGGCTATTTCATGGATGAAGAGCAGTCGGAAAAAGTTTCCAGGTTCATGCTCCGTGCCAACGGCACGATGAACCCGAAGATCGTCGGCAAGAGCGCTCAGGCGATCGCCGACATGGCCGGCATAACGATCCCGGCAGGAACACGGGTACTTGTTTCCAGGCAGACGGAGGTTTCCAAAAAGAATCCGTACTCCAGAGAAAAACTTTGTCCGATCCTGGCTTTCTATGTGGAAGAGGGATGGCAGGAAGCCTGCGAGCGCAGCATCCAGATCCTTCAGAATGAAGGCGCCGGACATACCATGACGATCCATTCGGCCGATACCGATGTTATCCGGGAATTTGCCCTGAAAAAACCGGTATCCCGACTGTTGGTCAACACACCCGGCTCCCTGGGCGGCGTAGGCGCCACGACGAACCTTTCACCGGCCCTCACCCTCGGATGCGGAGCTGTCGGCGGAAGCGCCACATCGGACAATGTTTCCCCGATGAACCTGATCAACATCCGCCGGGTTGCCTGCGGCGTGGCTGAACTGGCCGATCTTCGCAGGAAATACAACGTACCCACACCGCCGAGGACCCCGCAGGCCCAGACGACGGCGCCTTCCGGCAATACGTCCTATTCCGGAAGCGGTTTTTCCGCGGCTGACGTGGAAGCGATCACCCGGGCAGTACTCGAAAAACTGAGAGGCTGATCCCTTATCCCGGAGTAAAAATAATCCCCTCAGGGGATATTTATAAAAAACATCTATCCAACAAAAAACAATGAAAAAATCAAGGAGGCTATTATTATGGCAGATATCGTTAAAGCTTTAGGTATGATCGAAACAAAAGGTCTTGTAGGCGCTATTGAGGCAGCCGATGCGATGGTAAAGGCGGCAAACGTTACGCTTATCGGTAAAGTACATGTTGGCGGCGGCCTTGTTACCGTTATGGTAAGAGGCGATGTAGGCGCGGTTAAAGCGGCGACAGACGCGGGCGCGGCAGCGGCAGGCAATGTGGGCGAACTGATCAGCGTTCACGTTATCCCGCGTCCTCACGAAGAAGTTGAGTACATCCTTCCTACACTGAAATAAGTCTGACGGCAAAGAAGAGGTTTGGTAAATGAAGATATTAACTGAGACCAAGTTAAGGTCCGAAGCGCTGCCGGAGGGCACCCCGGAGTACAGGGTCGAAGCCGACGTGTTCATCACGCCCATGGCCAAGGAATACCTGCGCGACCGGGGGATACAGCTGGTGATCGTTGACGGCGGTCTGGCTGTTCCGGAGAAAAAACCGGACATTCCGCCGGTCATGCGGCCTTTGGCTGTCATGACGCGGACGCCTCTTCCAAACCTGGGACAACGTACATATGTGGATGCGCGCACCGGTCAGGGATATTCGGAAAAACCGGAGTACATGACCCATCTTCGGGGAAATGTTCTCGTTCCCAAGACCCATCCCCGTATCCTTTTCAGAGGGCGGCTCGATTCGCTGGAGGCGGAGATCATCTGTCTCCAGGCAGACGCCTGCGAACGGGGATATCAGAAAGTGGCGGATGATATGGGCGAGATACTGTCCTGTGTCCAGAAGATACTGGGAGCGGAAGTGAAGGAAGAACCCTTCGCGCCCATGGATCTTTTAGGGCTGGACGATGCCGGCCTGCGCCGGGTATCCCACCATGTCAAAGAGAATATCGGCATCGATCATCCCATACCGGATTACCGGATGGGCAAGATCCCGGCGCTTATCAACCGGGTCCGCACGCAGGTGCGGGAAACAGAGCTGGCCGCGGCCCGCGCCTTTATCGACGATGAAGGCAAGATCGAACGGCCGGATATCATCCGGCAGCTGAACCGGTTAAGCAGCGCGGTCTATATCGTATATTGCCGTTTTTTGGCGGGTTATTATGAAGGAGGCAGTAATTAGATGAGTGCTAAGATGAAAAAGATCCTTATCGAAGCGTCGGGCTGCCATGTCCATTTAACGCAAACGGCCATAGAGACTTTATTTGGAAAGGGTGCCCAGCTTAAGAAACGGCGGGATCTGTCCCAACCGGGAGAATTCTTAAGCGAGCAACGACTTAAACTGGTCACCAAAGACGGCGTGATCGATCACGTGGCTGTTTTGGGACCCGCAAGAAGCGCTGTCCAGGTGGAGTTATCCATGACGGATTGCCGTAAACTGGGCCTTAAGGCTCCGGTAAATCTTTCAGGAGATTTATCCGGCGCTTCAGATGTTATATTAGTCGGTACCCATGGCGAGATGAAAGCGACCGGCAGCGTTATCGTTGCCCGCAATCATATCCATATGCGTCCGGAAGACGCGGAGGAATATGGGGTATCCGACGGACAGAAAGTCCGTGTCCTCGTGCAGAGCGACAGAAAAGTGATCTTTGAAGATGTGCCGATCCGGGTGAAATCTTCGTTCATGCCGGCCATGCACATTGATTTTGACGAAGCCAACGCCTGCGGCTATCGGGTAGGTACGGAAGCGTTCATCCTGTATGACGATCCGGAAACCTGCGCTCCGGAATGTCATCCGGATATGGGCCAGATGGTCAGACAGGTGGTGGAGACAGTGACGGACGTCCTTCGCAGGGAAGGCTGGCAGCAGCCATGCCGGAAGGCGCAGGCTCCGGAACAGGTACAGCCGGTATGCGCCGGGACCGATCGTCCCTGCCGTCCGGCGACAGGCGCGCTTCCGGCGTTCTGCGCGCCGGCTGTGGATCTGTCAGCCCTCGGGGAGGCGCCGGCATATAAACCCAAGTCCAAACCGGCTTCGGCTTATATTCCGGAATACATGAAGGCGACAGCGGCCGTCTGCCCGGCGCCGGTCATCGATATGAAGCTGGTGACGGAAAAAGCGGCTCTGGACCTGGTCCGATCCACTGAGGAAAAGACGATCTGTTTCGCCAGAGGTTCGATCATCACTCCGGCGGCGAAGGATGTATTCAAGAATCATAAAAAGACGATCAAGATAGTTTAGGGGGATATATATGCGCATTTGCAAAGTCATCGGACATGTATGGGCTACAAAGAAGCAGGACTCCTTAAACGGACAGAAACTTATGGTGGTGCGGGAAACGGAGACCGCGTCGGAAGAAAACCAGGTGTTCGTGGCAGCGGATATGGTGGGCGCCGGCGTGGGCGAGGAAGTGCTCGTGGTAACCGGGAGCACGGCGAGACGGGCCGCCGGGAACGAAAGTATCCCGGTGGACAGCGCCATCGTAGGCATCATCGACTCTATGGAGGTCATGAAAGAAAAGAAGAACAGGAAGTGAATCCATGGATTTATTAAAATGTATAGAGGAGGCGGGCATCGTCGGCTGCGGCGGCGCCGGTTTCCCCACCCATGTCAAGTATAAAGGCGCGAAAGTCGAATACCTGATCATCAATGGGGCAGAATGCGAGCCACTTCTTCGGACAGACCGCTATCTGATGATCCATCAGGCGGACCGGATCGTGGCCGCTGTGGAAGCAGTCGGTGAACTGTTGGACGCGAAATTCTGCAAGATCGCGTTAAAGCATACATACAAAGAAGAGATCAAAGCCCTGGAAAAAGCGATCAAAAAGCGGAAATCCAGAGTAGAGCTTTCTTTGCTTGGAAGCTTTTATCCGGCAGGCGATGAGCAGACGATCGTTTACGAAGTCAGCGGACGCGTCGTTCCGCCGGCCGGCATCCCGCTGAACGTGGGCTGCGTCGTATCCAATGTGGCGACCATGCTCTGTGTCAGCGAAGCCGCGGAAGGCATTCCCTTTACGGAAAAATACCTGACCGTGACCGGTGAAGTCAAGCATCCGGTCGTTGTCAAAGTGCCGGTGGGAACGTCGTTTGATGACTGTATCGCTTTAGCCGGCGGGACGTTAAGATCCAGATATTTTATCGTATCCGGAGGTCCTATGATGGGCAAACGCCTGACGATGGAAGAAGCCCATCAGGCAGTCGTGACCAAGACCACATCGGGCATACTGGTCCTTCCTGAAGACGGACAGATCGCCCGTAAGACCGAGATCACCCTGCAGCACATGTTCAACCGGGCGAAATCGGCCTGTATCCAGTGCCGGTTCTGTACGGATATGTGCCCGAGACATCTCCTCGGACATCCGCTGGCGCCCAACAAGATCATGCGTAAGCTGGGGATGT
>CALWEE010000018.1 GCA_944376975.1 uncultured Lachnospiraceae bacterium | reverse complement strand
AAGCTAAAATATCAACTACCATAGAAGAAGCACCAGATAGACCCACTCTTGATATTATGAATAATAATGACAGTCTCTTTGACCTCGTTAGTGAATCTAATGACACCTTTAACTGGTAATAAATTAAACAAAGCCAACACTGGACAACTTGTTGTCCGGTGTTGGCTTTTTACTCTTTAAAGACTTTGCATTGCTTTTAACACCATAACCTCGTCACTCTCGAACATATGGCTATATCTTTTAAGAATTGTTGCTTGTGTATCTCCGCTTACCTTTTCTATCACAGGTAAGGGAACGCCCTTTCTTATAAGATTGCTAATAAACGTATGCCTAAATTCGTGACAGGAGTAGGCTGGCAAATCAAGTGCATCACAAGCCTTTTTCAAGGCACTATCACACGCCCCGTGTGTCCAACCAAAAATACGTTCATCAAGGCTACCTTCCTTCTGTAAATGTTCGCTCCTAATACGCATAAAAAGCCGTTCAGGAGCAGGGCTTAATGGGATAGTCCTCTTTTTGAAGTTCTTCGGGTCTTTGGTCAGTTTTATGTCGCTCACATATGCTTTTGTGATTTTTACCCTCATTCCCTGTAAATGTTCGTCATTCGTGCTTTTACTTGTTGGGGCTATTCGTATAGGCTTTTCTTCCCCCTTCTTGTAATAGCTAAATTCTTCAAAGTCATTATAGGTTAAAGCTATACATTCCCCAATCCGCAAACCGCAAAAATAAAGGAGATTGAACAACAAGCGATATTTAGGGTAATTATTTACACCCAAACGCCAAAAACTGTTGTTTTGAAAGTATTTGTCTATTTCGTCAAACTCTTCTTTGCTTATAACTCTGTAATCTTCTTTTTGCTTTGTTCGCATATTGTCAGCGTAATCAAGAATATTTTCCTTGATTAGCTTTTTCTTATAGCAAAGATTTATTAGCTTGCGTAATGTAGCGTTAATACTCCTTAAAGTTTCATCAGCATAGCCGTGATCACGAACTTCCGAGCAAAACTTATAATAGACTTCTTCGGTTATATCCTTCAACTTCGTCTCGGCTGGTAGAAATTGATAAATCATATTCATGTGCTGTTCTGTGTTGTTTATAGTAACGGGGCTAAAATCTTGCCCTTTCGCCTTAATCTTCCACAACTCAAAAGCACCTTGTAAAGTTATGTCTTTATCTTCTGCCTTTATACCGCCAGTCTGCAGTTTTGCTAGTTCAGCCCTTGCTTCTGTAATAGTCAAGAGGTTATAGACCCATTTTGCTTTGTAGTCGTTTTTTTGCTTGACTGGATTGTATACTTTGTAATTGTACTTTACATCATACTTTTTTGTGTTTTCGTTGAAGTATATGCCCGTATACTTTGTTTTTGTTCTTTTTACCTTATCAGCCATACGAAAGCCCCCTTCGTATATTTTTCTTTATATACGAATTATAACACATTTGTGCTACGAAATCTATACGAATTTAAGGGCTTTTATACGAATTTCGAGGCTTTGTATAGCTTAAAAACTTGTATTTTCGGGCTTTTTTACTCCTTACTCTTCATTGTCGGGAACAACAGGACGTCCCGGATGGCGGAAGAATCCGTCAGGAGCATGCACATCCGGTCGATGCCGAAGCCAATGCCTCCCGTGGGCGGCATACCGATCTCCAGCGCGTGAAGGAAGTCCTCATCGGTCGTGTTGGCCTCCTCATCGCCCTGGGCCAGCTGTTCCTCCTGGGCTTTGAACCGTTCCCGCTGGTCGATGGGATCGTTGAGCTCGGAATAGGCGTTGGCCATCTCCCAGCCGTTCATGAAAAATTCAAAACGCTCCACATAATCCGGATTGCCCGGTTTTTTCTTCGTCAGAGGCGAGATCTCGATGGGATGATCCGTGACGAAAGTCGGCTGGATCAGATGGCTTTCCGCGAATTCTTCAAAGAACAGGGAAAGGATATCGCCCTTTTTATGCCGTTCTTCATATTCCACATGATGCGCTTTCGCCAGCTCGCGGGCCTGTTCAAGGGTTTCTACTTTATTCCAGTCCACGCCGGCGTATTTTTTCACGGCGTCCACCATGGTGATCCGTTCAAAAGGTTTGCCCAGATCCATCTCCACGCCGTTGTAGGTGATCACTGTCGTGCCCAGCACCTCTTTAGCTACGGTCCGGTACAGGTTCTCCGTCAGGTCCATCATGCCGTTATAGTCGGTATACGCCTGATACAGCTCCATAAGGGTAAACTCCGGATTGTGGCGGGTATCCAGCCCTTCGTTCCGGAACACCCGGCCGATCTCGTAGACTTTTTCCAGGCCGCCCACGATAAGCCGTTTCAGGTAAAGTTCCAGGGAAATGCGCAGCTTCAGGTCTTCGTCCAGCGCATTGAAATGGGTCTCGAACGGCCGTGCCGCCGCGCCGCCCGCGTTGGATACGAGCATGGGCGTCTCCACTTCCATGAATCCCTGGCCGTCCAGATATTTCCGGATAGCCGAGAGAATGCGGGAACGTTTGATGAAGGTATCTTTAACGTCCGGGTTCATGATCAGATCCACGTATCTCTGCCGGTAGCGCAGATCGGTATTGGTCAGTCCGTGGAACTTTTCCGGAAGGGGACTTAAGCTCTTTGAAAGCAGGGTCACTTCCGCCGCGTGGATGGAGATCTCACCGGTCTTTGTCCGGAATACCTGTCCCTTTATGCCGATGATATCGCCCACGTCCAGTTTCTTGAACGCCTTATACGGTTCTTCACCCAGACTGTCTCTGGCCACGTAAGACTGGATCGTGCCCTGAAGGTCCTGAACATGACAGAAAGAGGCCTTTCCCATGACCCGTTTGGACATCATACGTCCGGCGACCGTCACGTCCTGCCCTTCCAGCTCGTCAAACCGGTCGCGGATCTCCTGGCTGTGATGGGACACGTCATATTTGGTTATCTCAAAAGGATCGGCGCCCGCGGCCTGCAGTTCGTCGAGCTTCTGCCGGCGCACCATGAGCAGCTGGTTCTGATCCTGTGTCTGCGTATTCTTTTCTCCTGCCATGTGTATCTCCCCTGTTCTGTTAATTGCCTCTCTGGATTTCCAGTATTTTAAACATCAATGTGCCGTTCTGCGTCTCCACCTCGATGGTCTCGCCCGCTTTCCGGCCGATCAGCGCGCTGCCCACCGGCGATTCGTTGGAGATCTTGCCGTTTAAGCTGTCCGCTTCCGTGGAGCCGACGATGCGGTATTCCAGTTCTTCATCAAATTCAACGTCGTATAACTTCACCCGGCTGCCCACGCTGATGGAGTCCAGGTCGATATCTTCTTCGTCGACCACTTCCACATTCTTCAGGATCTTCTCAAGTTCCTCGATGCGGGCTTCGATATCTCTCTGCTCGTCCTTCGCGGCGTCGTATTCCGCGTTCTCAGATAAGTCGCCCTGTTCTCTGGCTTCTTTGATCTTCTGCGCCACTTCCCGGCGCCGGTTGACTTTCAGATCGAACAGTTCGTCTTCCAGCGCTTTTAAGCCGGCAAATGTCAATATATTTTTCTTGGATTCCATGTCGTATGCCCTTCCTTTACATTAAATAAAAATTCATTCATAGTATTATAGCTTATGGAATGGTCAGTGTCAATCACCAACACTTCCGTTTTTCCCGGTACATTTCCAGCAAATGGCACAGATCTTCGTATGTCTCCACGTGATTGACCGCGTCCCTGAGTTTTGACGATCCGGGAAAGCCCGCGGTATACCAGGCGATGTGTTTGCGCATCTGGCGCATCCCCATATATTCGCCGCTGATCGCGATCTGCATCCGGCTGTGGCGCAGGATCATGTCCATCACCGCGTCCTCCGACGGCTTTTCACCGCCCCGCAGAATCCGGCCGATCAGCCAGGGATCGCCCCTGAGCGCCCGGCCGATCATGATGCCGTCGCAGCCGGTCTGCTCCATCATCTGTCGGGCCGTTTCCGGCGACGTGATGTCGCCGTTGCCGATCACCGGTATGCGGACCGCCGCTTTGACCTGCCTTATGATCTCCCAGTCGGCTTTGCCGTGATAATACTGTTCCCGCGTCCGCCCATGGACCGTCACGGCCGCCGCGCCGGATTCCTGGGCGATATGGGCGATCTCCACCGCGTTGACATGCGCGTCGTCAAAACCTTTGCGTATTTTCACCGTCACCGGCTTGCCTATGGCCTTTGCCGCCGCCTCGATGATCCGTCCCGCGAGAAGGGGCTGCTTCATCAGCGCCGAGCCTTCCCCGTTATTGACCACCTTGGGGACCGGGCAGCCCATGTTGATATCCAGTATGTCAAAGGGCCGTTCCTCGATCTTTTTGGCCATCTCCCCCATGAGGACCGGATCGGAACCGAATATCTGAAGCGATACCGGCCGTTCCTCCGGCTCTATGGCCATGAGGGCTTCCGTATTTTTATTGTTGTAATAGATCGCTTTCGCGCTGACCATCTCCGTACATACAAGACCGCAGCCCTGCTCTTTCAAAAGCAAACGAAATGGCAGGTCGGTCACGCCTGCCATTGGTGCTGCGATCAACGGGTTATCCAGTTGTACATTTCCTATCCGCATCGTATCTACTTTCCTGTACATCTTCTGTAGATGATCCGGAGCCCTTTCAGCGTGAGCAGGCTGTCATAGACATCGATCGCGTCGGTCTCCTCCGCGAACATCACGCCCAGCCCGCCGGTGGCTACGACTTTGATATCATCAAGCCCTGACTCCTCTTTCATCTTACGCACGATATATTCTGTTGAACCGATCGTCCCGTAAAAGACGCCTGCCTGGAAACAGGAGATCGTTTCTTTGCACAAGACCGTCTTCGGTTTCTTGATCTCGATATCCGGTATCTTCGCCGCGCTGATGCTCAAAGCCTCCGCGCTGACCCGGATGCCCGGAGCGATAACGACCGAATCCAAAGTGCCGTCCTGAAGGACCAGCTCAAAGGTGGTCGCCGAGCCATAGTCAATGACGATGGCCGGCCCGCCGTAGATCTCTTTGACCGCGGCCGCGTCCACGATCAGGTCCGCGCCCACTTCCTTCGGATTCTCCGCCCCGATCTTCACGCCTGTCTTCAGGCCGGGGCCTACGATGATGGGCTCGGTGCAGAAATATTTTTTTATCCCGTTATTGAACGAGTACATGATATCAGGTACCACCGACGCCACGATGACCTGATCGATATCCGACGCGGACAGACCGGCGCTTTTGACCAGCTCCCGCATCACGATGCCGAATTCGTCGGACGTCCTCGGTGTCTGGGTCGTCAGGCGGAAATTGCCCATAAGGACGTCGTCTTTGAATATACCCATGGTTATATTGGTATTGCCTATATCTGCCGCAAGTAACATGAACTTCCTCCTGTTCTCTAAACGTCCAGCCCGTCTGTCTCCTCCAGGAAAAATACCCTGTAAAACATTTCCAGCGACTCGAACAGCTCTTTGCGCTCGCTCTGGATCTGTTTGATCTTCAGCGCGCTCCCGATCTCGTCGAACAGAAGATCGCCTTCATCGGCCTCCACTTTCAGTGAAAGCCGGCCTTCACTGTCAAATTCCAGGGTCAGCACGCCGCCCACGTCCGCCGTGAACAGAACGCAGAGGATCTTCAGCTCCTGTTTGATGGTCTCCGGGAGCAGATCGAAGTCCGGGTTCAGATAAAACTTCTGTTCATAGGCGCTGGCGCCGCACAGAACCACATTTTCCTGATACATATCATATCTCCATATCGCGCAGCGTCGCCGCGATGACCGCCTTGATGGTGTGCATCCGGTTTTCCGCTTCGTCAAATACTTTTGACTGTTCCGACTCAAACACTTCGTCTGTCACTTCCATCTCGCTGATGCCGAATTTCGCCGATATCTCACGGCCGATGGTCGTTCCCAGGTCGTGGAATGAAGGCAGGCAATGCAGGAAGATCGCCTGGCTTCCCGCGTTTTCCATAACCTTTTTGTTGACCTGGTAGGGCATCAGGTCATGGATCCGCTCTGCCCATACGCTGTCCGGTTCGCCCATGGAAACCCACACGTCGGTGCAGACCACGTCCGCGCCCTTCGTGCCTTCCATGATATCTTCCGTAAAGGTAAGGGTCGCGCCGGAGATCTTCGCGAAGGCTTCACACTCTTTGATCAGCGCTTCGTTGGGAAAATATTTTTTCGGAGCGCAGGCGACAAAATGCAGGCCCATCTTCGCGCAGGCGATCATGTAGGAATTACCCATGTTGTAACGGGCGTCGCCCACGTACGCCAGCTTCTTTCCTTTCAGGCTGCCCAGATGTTCCTGTATCGTCAGGAAATCGGCCAGCATCTGGGTGGGATGGTACTCGTTGGTCAGGCCGTTCCATACCGGGACGCCGGCGTATTTCGCCAGTTCTTCCACGATCTCCTGGCCGAAACCTCTGTACTCGATCCCTTCATACATCCGTCCCAGCACCCGCGCCGTATCCCGGATGCTCTCTTTTTTCCCGATCTGGGAACTGGACGGTTCCAGATAGGTGGTCCCCATTCCCAGATCATGGGCGGCCACTTCAAACGCGCACCGCGTCCGGGTGCTCGTCTTTTCAAAGATCAGCGCCACGTTCTTCCCTCTCAGGACATCCATGGGTTCGCCGTTTTTCTTTTTCGCCTTCAGTTTCGCCGCCAGATCCAGAAGGTACTGTATCTCCTCTGACGTAAAATCTTTTAATGTGAGAAAATGTCTTCCTTTCAGACGTGTCATCCTGTTCTCCTGCCTTTATCTTAATTGTCTTTGATCGTCTCCACCACGGACTTGGCAAGCCCTGCCATGCCCTGGATCTCCGACGGGATGATGATCTTGGTCGCTTTGCCGTCCGCCGCCTTTTCAAACGCTTCCAGGCTCTTGAGCTGAAGGACCGCGCTGTCGGCGCCGGCGTCTTTGATGAAACGGATACCGTCCGCCTTGGCCTGCTGGATCTTCAGTATGGCCTGGGCCTGGCCTTCCGCCTCTCTGATCGTCGCTTCCTTTTCCGCTTCCGCTTTCAGGATGGCCGCCTGTTTGGCCGCCTCCGCTTCAAGGATGACCGATTCTTTATGGCCTTCCGCCATCAGGATGGACGAACGTTTTTCACCTTCCGCCCGCAAGATGGCTTCACGCCGCTCCCGCTCCGCTTTCATCTGTTTTTCCATGGCGTCCTGGATGGCCGCCGGCGGGATGATATTTTTCAGTTCCACCCGGTTCACCTTGATGCCCCAGGGATCCGTGGCCACATCCAGCGTGGCCCGCATCTTCGCGTTGATCAACTCACGGGAAGTGAGGGTCTCATCCAACTCCAGATCGCCGATGATGTTCCGGAGGGTGGTGGACGTCAGGTTCTCAATGGCCATGATGGGATTCTGCACGCCGTAGCAGTACAGCTTCGGATCGGTGATCTGATAGAATACCACCGTGTCGATACGCATGGTCACGTTATCTTTCGTGATGACCGGCTGGGGCGCGAAATCGGCCACCTGCTCTTTTAAGATGACCTTTTTGGCCACTTTGTCGATCACCGGTATCTTGATGTGAAAGCCGACGGACCAGGTCCCCTGATAGGCGCCCAGCCGCTCGATGACATACGCGTGCGCCTGCGGCACGATCTTGATGCACGATGTGATCAGTATGAGCGCGATCAGTATGATGACGATCGTCAGTATGATGCCTGTCATAACTTTTAAACCCCCTTATCCGGGCCGGGAAGGGCTTCCACGATCAGCTTGACGCCGGAAATGCCCGCGACCCGCACGATATCATCTGTCCGGAACGTGACCTCGTCTTTGGTGGAACGGGCTGTCCATTCCAGGCCGTTGATCATGACCACGCCTTCCGACTTCAGATTGTTTATATTTTCCGTAACTCTGGCTTTTCTGCCGACAAGGCTTTCCGCGTTGGTCTTGGTCGTCTTCGCGTTGAGATACCGGGTCGCCACCGGCCGGGTAAACCACAAAAGCACGATGGAGATGGCCAGGAAACCGATGATCTGCACCGGGAGGGACAGCCCGAGAGCCGCCAGGGCCATGGCGCCCAGCGCGCCGATGGCGAACCAGATGGTCGTCAGTCCCAGTGTCAGTATCTCGATCAGCAGCAGCACGCCAAAAGCCGCGAACCAGAAAATACTATACATGTTCTATCGCCTCCGTTTCTCTTTGGCGCCGCGCCTCGTACATCAGGAGGCTGGCCGCGACGCCCGCGTTCAAAGATTCCACTTTGCCTTTCATCGGTATCTTTACCCGATCTGTCGCCATTTCCGCCAGGCTGTCGCTGAGGCCGGCGGCCTCGTTGCCGATGAGGAAACAGCAGCCCCCGCGGTAATCTTTCTCATAATACGAACAGGTGCCGGACAGATGGGCCGCGTATACCCTTATCCCCTTTTCCCGCATAAGCGCCGCCGCCTCTTCCGGATGGTCCACCACGGCTGTCGGTACCCGGTAGATGGAGCCCATGGTCGAGCGGACCACTTTGGGCTGATACAGATCCACGCAGGTCCGGTTCATCAAAATGCCGTCCACTCCGGCGCCTTCGCCGGTGCGCAGGATCGTACCCATATTGCCCGGATCCTGTAGGGATTCCAAAAGCAGCAGCAGGGGCGATGGTTTATCAAGGACGCGCGTCCAGTCCCAGCGGGTCTGCCGGACGATTGCCAGGATGCCCTGGGGCGTCTGCGTATCGGAGAGCCCTTTGAACACCTTGTCGTCCACCTGTTCCCAGGGACAGCCTTCCGGCGCTTTATAGGACGGATGGTTTTCCATGAAACTTCGGGAAACATAGATCTCCACAAGCCGGTCCTTTGGCGCTTCCATGACCATCTTCAGGCCTTCCACGACAAAGCGCCCTTCTTCCCTTCGCGCGCGGGCTTTCTTCTGAAGCTGGATGATCCGCTTCATGCGGGGATTGGAAAGACTGGTGATCATATTTATACCCGGATGCCCAGGCGGCGCAGGTCGTTGTTCCTGCCCACCATGACAAGGATCGTATCGGCTTTCAGGGAATCGTCCGGATCCAGGTTGACTTCCAGATTGTCGCCCCACTTCACGCCGATGATGTTCAGGCCGTATTTATTACGGATATCCAGCTGGCGCAGGCTCTTTCCGATCCAGTCTTTCCGGATCGGTACTTCCACCAGGCTGAACTCGCTGGACAATTCCACCAGGTCGGTGAAACCGCCGCCCATCAGGCCTTTCGCCAGACGGGAGCCCATGTCCCTTTCCGGGAAAACGATCATGTCGGCGCCTACTTTTTCAAGGATCCGTTTGTGGATCCCGTTCTCCGCTTTCGCGATGACGGTGGGCACGCCCTTTTCCTTTGCCAGCAGCGTGGTCATGACACTGGCTTCCATATTCCTCGAAATGGCCACGATCACGTAGTCCAGATTGCTGATGCCCATGTTCTCCAGAACGTTGGGATCGGTCACGTCCGCCACATAGGTGGAAGCCACCTGGTCGGCCACAGCGTCCACCCGTTCTTCACTGCTGTCCACAGCGATCACTTCGTAGCCGGCTTTTGACAGGGTCACCGCCACTGTCGATCCGAATTTTCCCAGGCCAAATACGCCATATTCTTTTTTATCCATTTTTGTATCCTCTCTTTTTCGTTAGATTGAGATCTTGCCTTCCGGCAGCCTTCTGCGGAACTGTTTCTTCCGGGACGGCATCTGCAATGCCATGCCCAGCGTGATCGGTCCCAGACGGCCAAAGTACATGGTGAGTATGATGATATATTTACCCAAAGTCGACAAAAGCGGCGTAATGCCCATGGTCAGGCCCACTGTGCCCAACGCCGACGTGACTTCGTACCATATCTCCATAAAAGAAAACTGGGGATGGATCACGCACATGAAAAGGGTGCTGACCATCCATATGGCCATCTGCATCATGATGACGGAAATACCCTTGACCACATCCGCGTAGGGGATACGGCGGTTGCCGATCTCCACGTCTTCCCGGCCTTTCAGCATGGAAACAGCCGCCAGGATCAAAAGAGCGATGGTCATGGTCTTGACGCCGCCGGCCGTACCTCCCGGAGAACCGCCGATGAACATCCAGATCACGCCGATGAGGAGGGTGCTGTTATGGAGCGCCCCCTGGTTGATAGTAAAGAATCCCGCCGTCCTCCATGTGACAGACTGGAACAGGGACGCCCAGATCTTATTGCCCAGGCTCATGGGTCCCAACGTACCCGGATTATCATATTCAAATAAGAACACGAGCAGGCCGCCGCCAAAGATCAATATGGCGGTAAATAAGATAACGACCTTGGAATGGAGCGCCAGCTCCCTTATGCCCTGTCTCAGGCCAATGTGTTCCTTCGCGATCTTTTTCACCATGGCGATCACGTCCCACCATACGAGGAAACCGATACCGCCGATCATGATCAGCAGCATGGTCGTCATGTTGATGATGGGATTGTTCAGATAGGGAACCATGCTGAACTCGCCGATCAGGTCGATACCCGCGTTGCAGAAGGCGGAAACAGAGGTAAATATGGCGTACCATATACCTACCGCCCCATGTTCCGGTACGAACACGGTCATGTACAGCAGGGCGCCGATGCCTTCCACCACCAGCGTGCCTTTGGTCATGCGGATGACCATGCGGACAACTCCGGTCATGGAGTCCAGCCCGTAGGCGTCCTGGATGAGCAGTCTCTGCTTGATGGATATGCGCCTGCCCGCGAATATGAGCAGAAACGTGGTGAACGTGACCACGCCCAGACCGCCGAACTGTATGAGGAACAGGATGACGACCTGACCGAAAAAGCTCCAGTGATCCGCCGTCACCACGGTGACAAGACCGGTCACGCAGGATGATGTGGTGGACGTAAACAGGGCGTCCACCCAGGGCGTCGCCTCTCCGGTCGCCGATGATATGGGCAGCGTCAGCAGCAGACCGCCCAGCGTGATCATGATAAAGAAGCCGAGCGCGATGATC
Source organism: uncultured Lachnospiraceae bacterium (assembly GCA_944376975.1). Taxonomy (GTDB): domain Bacteria; phylum Bacillota; class Clostridia; order Lachnospirales; family Lachnospiraceae; genus Frisingicoccus. Next base: position 3,586 of record CALWEE010000018.1, on the reverse strand, counting down.
TGCGGCGTTTTCAAGTGTATGCCTTTTTTATTCTCTTCCACTGATCCTTCCTTTGGATTTCCATTTTAAATGGTCAGCACTTTGGACACATATAACTGGAAATCGTCTAACCCTTTCTGCATTTGTAATGCTTCCTGAATATCAAAATCGGTAAATTCACCGTTTTTATGAGCCACGACCCGGTTGGACTTGCCTTCCAGCAAAGCCTTTACCGCGTAGGTGCCCATGATGGACGCGTAAACCCGGTCTTTCGCCGTCGGGCTTCCGCCTCTTTGCAGGTGCCCCAGTATGGTCGCCCGCGTTTCGATGCCGGTGGCCGCCTCGATCCGTCTGGCCATGCCCGCGGAATGGCCGATGCCTTCGGCGTTCACGATGATATGGTGGGTCTTGCCCACTTTCCGGCTCCGGATGATGTGGTCGATGATCTGCTGTTCGTTGTAATCGAACTTCTCCGGAAGCAGGATGTCTTCGGCGCCGTTGGCGATGCCGCACCACAGGGCGATATAGCCGGCGTTCCTTCCCATGACTTCGATGATGCTGCACCGTTCGTGGGAAGTGGACGTATCCCTTACTTTGTCGATGGCGTCCATGGCCGTGTTGACCGCGGTATCAAAACCGATGGTGTAATCGGTACAGGCGATGTCCAGGTCGATGGTCCCGGGCACGCCGATGGTGTTGATACCGTACTTTGCCAGTTTCGCGGCGCCGTTGAACGACCCGTCGCCGCCGATGACGACGATGCCGTCGATGCCGTGCTTACGGCAGATCTCCGCGCCTTTTTTCTGCCCTTCTACCGTGCGGAACTCGGCGCAGCGGGCCGTGTACAGAAACGTGACGCCCCTTTTCAGGCTATCGCACACGCTCAGCGCGTCCAGATCGAAGATCTCTTCGTTCAAAAGACCGGCGTACCCTTTCTGGATGCCCTTGACTTTGCACCCCAGGGAAAGGGCTGTACGTACCACTGCCCGTACCGCCGCGTTCATTCCCGGCGCGTCTCCACCGCTGGTGAGAACGCCGATGGTTTTCATCTCTTTACTCATATTTATACCTCCATCCTGTAGGTGGATCATTCTCCCGAATTTAGAGATATCATAATACAATTTCAACGTGTTTTCAAGGCGGATTCTCTAAGTTTTACATTTTCGTCCCCGAAGGCCTCCTCCAGTTTTTCAAGCAGTCTTTTATCGGCCGTAAGGGGCGCCAGGTCCCCCATTTTCTTCACCGCCCGCTCTTTGGCGCAGTAGACGACGAGCCGGTCCCTCCCCTGTTGTCCGGCGCAGATCGCCTTCAGTTTTTCCGCCATTTCCATATAATCTTCTTTTGTGTCGAACCGGATCCATATCTCTTTGGGGATCTCTTCAAAAGCCGTCACCTGCTCGCAGATCAGCTTCGCCTGCTGGTCCTCCGACGCGGAGACCCGTCCCCGGATATAGACCTTCCGGTCTGTCTCCAAAAGGCTCTGGAACTTCTCGTAATCTCTCGGGAACACCAGCGCCTCCGCCGTCCCGAACAGATCTTCCACGGTGACGAAGGCCATCATCTGGCGCTTCTTTGTCACCTTTACCGTTTTTTCCGTGATCATGCCGCCGATGGTGACCACCTGGCCGTCTTTGACCCGGCTTTCCCCGGTTTCGTCGTCCACCGCGAAGTCCAGCGTGGTCGCGGTGATGTGCCGCTTCCAGGACTGGGCGTATTCTTCCAGCGGATGGCCGCTTACGTAAAGGCCCAGCACTTCTTTTTCAAAAGCCAGCTTCAATTCCTTATCATATTCACCCACATCGGGATAATGCACGTCAAAGCTTTCTTTTTCTTCATCGGACACCAGGTCGAACAGGGTCATCTGTCCGGTCATGGACGATTTTCTCTCCTGGTTCACCTGATCCATGACCTGGGCATATACGACCATCATCTGACGCCGGGTCGCGTGGAGGCCGTCTAACGCCCCGGCTTTTATAAAGCTTTCCACGGTCCGCTTGTTGATCTCCTTGCCGGACAGCCGTTCCATGAAATCTTTCAGGCTGACATAGGGACCGTTTAACTTTCTTTCTTTTACGATGGCGTCGATCACCGGCCGGCCCAGGCTCTTGATGGCCGACAGGGCATAGCGGATATCGCCTCCGGAAACGGAAAAGCCCGATTCCCCTTCGTTGATATCCGGCGGCAGGATGCGGATGCCCATCTTCCGACATTCGTAGATGTATTCGGTGACCTTCCTCGGATTGTCGATGACCGATGTGAGCAGCGCCGCCATGAATTCCACCGGATAGTAGCATTTGAGCCACGCCGTCTGATAAGCCACGATGGCGTAGGCCGCCGCGTGGGATTTATTGAACGCGTATTTGGCGAAATCGGTCATATCGTCAAAGATCTTGTTGGCCGTCTTTTCATCGATGCCGTTGGCCACGCAGCCCGGAACGCCCAGTTCCGCGTTGCCGTATACGAAATACTGCCGTTCCTTGGCCATCACGTCCGCCTTCTTTTTGGACATGGCCCGGCGCACCAGGTCGCTCCGCCCCAGATCGTAGCCGGCCAGCTTCATGACGATCTGCATGACCTGTTCCTGATAAACGATGCAGCCGTAGGTGGGCTTTAAGATATCTTCCAGCTGGGGACAGTCATAGGTTATGGCCGCCTGATTGTTCTTGCCCTGGATATATTTGGGTATGAAATCCATGGGACCCGGCCGGTAAAGGGATATGCCGGCGATGATGTCTTCCAGGCTGGACGGCTTCAGCTCTTTCATGAAGCTTTTCATGCCCGCGCTTTCGATCTGGAACACGCCTTCGGTCCTGCCGCTGCTGATCAGGTCAAATACCTTCCGGTCATTGTAGTCGATCCGGTCGATGTCGATGGCTTTCCCCTGTTTCTCACCGATCATGCGGACCGCGTTCTGGATCACCGTCAAGGTACGCAGCCCCAGAAAATCCATCTTTAAAAGTCCCAGTTCCTCCAGCGTAGTCATGGTGAACTGGGTCGTTATGGCGTCGTCCGTCCCCCTTGACAAGGGCACGTATTCATCTACCGCCTTCGGGCTGATGACCACGCCGGCCGCGTGCATGGAAGTGTGCCTTGGAAGCCCCTCCAGGCGCATGGCCATATCCACCACGTTCTTTATCGTGGGATCCTGTTCATATACCCGTTTAAATTCCGGGTTCATGTCCAGCGCGGCCCGGATGGTGATATTCTGGGCCGGGTTGGCCGGTATCATCTTGGCCACCGTATCCATCTGGGCGTAAGGCAGGTCCAGCACCCGGCCCACGTCCCGGATCACGCCCCGGGCCGCCATCGTACCGAAGGTGACGATCTGAACGACCCGTTCCTTGCCGTATTTGCGCACCACGTAGTCGATGACTTCCTGCCGTCTCTCGAAACAGAAATCCACGTCGATATCCGGCATGGTCACCCGGTTGGGATTTAAGAACCGTTCAAACAGGAGCTGGTATTTCATGGGATCCAGGTTGGTGATGCCCAGGCAGTAGGACACGATGCTGCCCGCGGCCGACCCTCTTCCCGGGCCCACCGCGATCCCATGGTCCCTGGCGTATTTGATAAAGTCCCATACGATCAGGAAATAATCCACGAATCC
>CALWEE010000017.1 GCA_944376975.1 uncultured Lachnospiraceae bacterium | reverse complement strand
ACACCGGGTACGTAAGCTTTTCCTCTACCCGGTCGGCGCAGGCGCCGATATCCCGGGCCACGCCCCGGGCTTCCACTACCACGTAGTCCGCCTGGCGGATACCCAGCCGGTCCACCAGATACTTGGTATAGACCTTGTCCATGGATACGCTGGATGAAAGGACATCACAGCCCACATAGGGAATACGGCTCATCTCGAACAGGCCCTGTATGGTCCCGTCTTCGCCGTACATGCCGTGGAGCACAGGAAAGATCACGTCTATTTTCTGCACGCGGCAGCCGCCGTCTTCCCGGACGATCAGGCCATGGTCGCCCGCGTCCGGCGACAGTACCGCGGGAACGCCCGTCTCCCGCCACGTATCCTGTTCAATGGAACTTAAGGACGGCACCAGAAGCCAGCGGCCGTCTTTTGTGATGCCCACCGGCAGGACCTGATACTTCTCCGGATCCAACGCTTTGATGATCGTCTGGACAGACATGCAGGAAATCTCGTGTTCCGACGACTGGCCTCCGAAGATAACGGCTGTAATTATCTTATTCTCCATGATAAACACCTCGATCACTGTTTGACTTCAATCACTAACCAACAGTATACAGTGACATTCCGGGATGCGCAAGAACAAAAATGGAGATCCTGTCTTTAAGTACCGGCCGTTTTCCCTCTATTTCCAGCATGGGCAACGCGAGCGTCCGGCCATTGCCGGACGGGTCCATCCCCGCCGCGTCGTTGAGGATGACGGTTTCGTAGCCCAGTTTTTCTCCGTTGTTCTCAAACAGTTCTTCCAGATATATGCCGATGGATCCGTCCATATCGCCGTCCAGCCGGATCAGATCTTCCGCCTTTCCCCGGACGCCGCACAGAAGGATCGTCCGGGCGAACTTTGGATCGTCGGTCATTTCCCCCAGTATATCCGCCAGCGCTTTTTCATCGTCCAGAAGATCCTCCCCCAGGACGATCACTTTCACCTGTCCGTAATCCACCGACCCTTTCCCCGTTTTTTCGTACGCGAGCTCTGCCTCCGCCAGGCTTTTCCCGGAAAAAGATACCGGTTCTTCGTATCCTCCTTTGCCGTTTCCCGTCAGCTTCGCCAGATCCGGAAAAGCGAAACTGATCCGGTATCCCCCGTCTTCTTTATCGATGCCGACGGCCATGACAAACGCCCGGTCCTCAAGGGCCACGTAGCGGGCGCATCCGACGGACATAAGGACGCCCGCCCCCATGACCGCGGCCAAAAATCCTGTCAGGATCCGCCGTTTTCCCCGGACGTCCGCCACGTACAGGGCGATCCCCAGGGACACGGGAAAGGTCAGGAGCATGGCCGTAAAATAGATCTGGTCAAAGCCTTCCCCCTTTTGCGCCGTCAGCGCGGCGGCGCAGGCCAGGGCGGCGGTCAGCGAAAGCCAGGCTTTATGGCTGCCCTTCCCCACGGTCATGCGAAACAGCCGGGCGCTGTGGGACAAGGCGCCCGACAGGCTCATGAACATGCCAAATATCCAGAAGGAAAGCATAAGGCCGTCCTGCCGGGAAAGGAAACCGCCGGGTATGCGCACGATCTGCATCAAAAGCACGCCGGGCCAGGGCTCTTTGGCCATCTTCTCCGGCGTGAGCACGCAGACGCACAGCAGCACGATGACAAGCGCCAGGCCGCCTCCGGTCAGCACCGCCGCCGTCATGACCTGCCGGTTCTTGCTCCGGCTGCGCGCTTCTTCCGTAAACAGGAACCATTCCACCGGCATAAAAAGGGCCGTCACGACGAGGACGCCCCTAAGCCATCCCGCCCCGGAAAAACCGTCCAAACGGACGATCTGGCTAAAATCCGCCTCCGGCAGGGAAAAAAGACTGATGCACAAAATGGGCACGAGGATCAGATAAAACAGGATCTCCGCCAGCCGCGCCCGTACCTGGGTCCCTCTCAGGCAGGCATACACAAGGACAAGCGCCATGGACGCCGCCAGGGCAAGGGAAGACGCGCTGTACAAAAACGTCTGCTTCAGGACCTTCACGAACACATACAGCATAAAGACCAGCGTGAACAGACAACGGAAGCCGAAAAAGGCCCACACCGCCGGCGCCCCGCTCCCGCACCGCTTCCGCGCCGCCGCCAGGAAACTCCCCTGGCACCGGTCCGCGCTCCACACGAAGACCTCGCCTGCCGCCCACGCGACCAACAGGCCCGCCAGCGCCGACAAAAGGATCTCGTGAAGGGCCGCCTTGGCCAACGCCCCGGGAAGGTACAGGGCCGCGCAGGTGAACAGGTCGAATATGAGCAATCTTGCCATCTGATGAGAAGATATTTTTTTATTATCCGAAAACATCTATCGATCCCCGCCTTTCTCTTTTTTCCTGTATCGGGTCCGCTGGCCGCCCCTGGCGAATATGGGCCGCTTCTTCATCATGAACAACGGCTTCCTTACGATACTGTCCTGCATATCCCGGCTGTGTTCCGCGTGGACCGCCGCGAAAGGCATCAGATAAGGGATGCCGAAGCTTTCCAGGGAGGCCAGATGGATAAAGACGGTGATGATGCCCAGGACCAGTCCGTAAAGCCCCAGGAACGTACTGAGAAAAATAAGATAGAATTTGACCAGGCGGAAAGCGGAGGCGAAGCCTTCATTGGGAATGGTGAACGACGCCAGCGCCGTCAGGGCCACCACGATCACCACGATCGGGCTGACGATATTGGCGTCCACCGCCGCCTGTCCGATGATCAGGCCGCCCACGATGCCAAGGGCGCTCCCCATGGGTCCGGGCAGCCGTATGCCGGCTTCCCGCAAAAGCTCAAAAGCCAGTTCCATCAACAGCACTTCCACGGGCATGGGAAAGGGGACGCCGTAACGGCTGGCCGCGAACGACAGTTCCAGGTTGGTGGGCAGCATATCCGGATGGTAACAGGCTACGCCGATGTACAGCGCGGGTAAGATCATGGCCAGTATGGCCGCGATATACCGGAGAACGCGGACAAAACAGACCGTTCCCCACCGGTTGTAATAATCGTCCGACGCCTGAAAAAAACAGTTCAGCGTGGTCGGCAGCAAAAGGACCATAGGCGAATTGTCCACCACCACCGCCACCCGGCCTTCCAAAAGGGCGGACGCGGTCTTATCCGGCCGTTCGGTGGACTGGAACTGGGGAAAAGGCGAATACCATTTTTTCTCGATCAGCTGCTCCAGGCTGCCGCTGTCAAATATGCCGTCGATCTCAAAAGCGTCCATGCGCCTTTCCACTTCCGCCACGATGCCCGGACGGACGATATCTTCCATATACAGGATGGTCACGTCGGTCCGGGAACGCCGCCCCACCTTCTTCTGGATCGTCTTCAGGTTCGTATCCCGGATCCGCCGGCGGATCAGCACGGTATTGACCCGCATGGATTCGGTAAAGCTGTCCTTCGGCCCCCGAAGGGTCGCTTCGGTCTCCGCCGTCTGAACGCCTCGAAGGGGCAGCTTTTTGCTGGATATGACCAGCCCCCAGGCGCACCCGTCCATCAGCGCCAGCGTATCGCCGCCCAACACCAGATCGATCCCTTCCTCCACGGTCCGGACTACGTTGACGCCCGCCGTGGGCATACAGTCGTCTTTCACGTATCCCAGGGCGTCTTCTTTGGGCATCTTTTCAACGCCGTACATCATATTCTTGATAAACTCGCCTTCCACCAGATCCCTGTCGATCATGGAATCCACATATACCAGATACAGCCGGCTCTCGCCCACATGGACGGTCCGGCTGACGATATCCGCGCATCCGGCGAAACGCTTTTCGATCGTCTGGATATCGGCGTCCAGGCATCCGGAAAATGTCATCTGCTCCCTTCCTTTCTTTATGAGGATGGTTTTCCTGTCCGCGTCGGATGTCCGCTCGCGCGAGCGCGGCGGCCGCCCAACGGGCGTATCGCGCAAAAAACCTCTGCACACATTATGCGCAGAGGTTCTGGCTTTTATCCGTCCAGGGACGGCTGCTTTCAGTTTTTATCCGAGTCTTCCTGGATCTTGCGTATCACCGCCTGCTCCTGGTTGTAGATGTGGCTGACGATGATATCGGCGCCTTTCTTTTTATCCCGCGCCTTAAGGGCGTCTATGATCGCTTCGTGTTCCCGCGCGAGCCGGTCATGGGAACTGGCGTCCTTCAGATATTCCAGCCGGTACCGGTACATCTGTTCACGCAGGTTGTTGAGCATCTGTATGAGCCGCTGATTGTCCGTGCTCTTGAAGATCACGTCGTGGAACTGTTCATCCCGTTCCGCCTGAGCCGTCAGGTCTTCCTTCTTCAGCGCCTCTTTGAACGCGTCCAGCGCCCGGTCAAGTTCGGGGATCGTTTCGTCGCTCATGCGGTCGCAGGCCAGCTCGATGGCCAGCTTTTCAAGGGAGGTGCGCACTTCCAGCACGTCCCGCAGGTCCTTTTCCGTGATCTTGGCCACCACCGCTCCCCGCCGGGGGATCATAAGGACCAGTCCTTCCAGTTCCAGCTTGCGGATCGCTTCCCGGATCGGCGTCCGGCTGACGCCCAGCTGATTGGCCAGCTGCATCTCCATGAGCCGTTCGCCCGGCTTCAGTTCTCCCTTTAATATGGCCTGGCGCAGCGTATAAAACACCACGTCCCGGAGCGGGAGATAATTATTGATGATGTTCATCTGAAAATTGTGCATTGTCTACCTCCTTTTCCTGCGGTTGAAAGCCTTCGTCAGATAGATCTGGCGGGCTTTCCTTCCGGCGCGGAGTTCCTCTTTTGCCCGGATCGCTTTGGCCTTGTCGTCGAACAGGCCGAATACGGTCGGTCCGCTGCCGCTCATCAGCGCGTTTTTCGCGCCGCAATCTTTCATCGTCTGTTTGATCGCGTCGATCTGCGGATGGGCCGCGATGGTCACGGCCTCCAGCACGTTGGCCATCCGGTCCGCCACGCCGTCCAGATCGTTCGCCTTAAGCGCCCCGATCATCCCGTCGATATCCGGATGGGAAGGAACGCCGCAGCTGTCGATCCGCTCGTATACCGACCGGGTCGATACGCTGACGCCCGGCTTGGCGATCAGGATATGACAGTCCGGAAGGGCAGGCAGCGGCGTTAAGATCTCGCCGATCCCTTCGGACAGGGCCGTCCCCCGCATCAGGCAGTAAGGTACGTCCGCCCCCAGGGTTACGCCCAGCTCCATCAGCCGTTTCATGGGCTGGCCCAGGCCGAACAGCCGGTTCATGCCGAAAAGCACGGCGGCCGCGTCTGTACTGCCGCCGGCCATGCCGGCCGCCACCGGGATATGTTTTTCGATATCCACGTCCACGCCCCGGTCCAGGCCAAAGGTATCGGCCATAAGCCGGGCGGCTTTCCACGCGATATTGTTTTTATCTGTCGGCAGAAAAGGAAGGTTCGTATGGATCACGATATCCGCGTCTTCCCGGAGCGTCAGGGTCACCCGGTCATAAAGCTGCACCGTCTGCATGATCATGCGGACTTCGTGATAACCGTTCTCCAGCCGTCCCAATACGTCCAACGCCAGATTTATCTTACCCATCGCCCTTAACTGAATCGTATCCATCGCAACACTCATCCTTTGATTGTTTTTTGTATACAGTATCCTCTATCCCCAGTATACAGGCGGCGACCGGTTTTCGCAAGTTTTATTTTATGACAGGATATCCATATTCTTCATGATCAGAAGCGGCGTGCCCGGCGTCAGTTCATCGCTCTCCAGGCCGTTGATCTCCCGTATATCCTCCGGGGACGCGAAAAAGCATTTGGCCAGTTTCCACAGGGTATCTCCTTCTTTGGTGATGTATCCCACCATTCCCGGCATCTTTCCGATCTTTTCCAGGTCCAGCGCTTCTTCCTTCACGTCAGTGATGATCCGGGCCGACACGGAGGTATAGACGAACGTATCCAGCGACAGGACCGCTTTCACGTCCAGTTCATCGCCGCTGCTCATGCTCACGCTCATCTGCTCGATGGACGGATAGACTTCAAACGGCCCGTTTTTATTCCCTTCCCCCGTCTCGATGGTACAGGAAAACGGCAGGGCCGCCTTGGCCGCGTTCACCGGCCGCCTGTCGTCGTCCGATATATACAAAAGCCTCAGATAGACCACGCCTTCCGCTTCGATCCCCCGATCGGTCATCACGGCCTGGTCCAGCTTCACCGTGCCTTTGGCGTGGCAGATCTGGAGCATCTTCCCGCCGCCTTCTTTCTGCTTCACCTTTTCCCTCACGGACACTTTGGACTGGTTTTTCAGGATGATGTTCTCAAATGTCACCGGACGCAGCTGGGGGATCAGCATGACTTTCGGCGAATAGATATCCTGAAGAAGCCGAACCTCCTCCTCCGCGTAGATCATCATATCGGCGGCCAGGACGGCCTCGATGCCGACGATGCGGGCTTCGCCGTCTTTATCGCTGCGTATCTCCAGGTTCATGTGGTCCATATGTAGCCGGATATTGGGAAGCATTTCCTGAGACGCTTCCGGCAGATGTATCACGGCGTCTATGGGGATGGTCAGTTCCACGTCGTTGACCGGATTTTCCAGAGCCTCATCCGCGTAAAGCAGGAAGATCTCCAGGTCGCCCCTTACCGACACACCGGCGTCCATCAGGCGGATCTCCATATTTTCCAGGTTTTCCTGATGCCAGATCAGCTCCATCATATTGGGACGGTTTGACGGGATCGGCGCTTCGTCCCGGACGCGTATCTGATCTTTTTTGCACACCGCCAGCCGGCTGATGTGAAACGTCTCTTCCCGGCTCCAGCACCCGTCCGGCGACGGGGCGGGCGCGGCGGCTTCGATCGCCTCGACCCGGACGGCCTGCGCGTGGAGCACGACGATGGACCGGATATTGATCTTCCGGCTGTTGATCACGCCGGCCCGCAGATCTTCCATATCCCACAGGACGCGCACCGTGTCCGTTTCTTCCAGTCCGTCCATATTGACCCGCTCCTCAAACGGCAGCGCGTCTTCCGCCGCGTACAAAGGCCCCGAGGGTCCTTCCCCCATATAAAGGACGCCGAAAACCAGCTCCCCTCGAACGAGAAGGCTGTCTTTCATGGGTTTGACTTCCGTTACGCGGATATCGCCTTTTTCCTGGATGAGCCGATCGATATCCGGTTTGGTCTCCGGCACGTTAAAATCATGGTCCAGCGTCAGCTGTATGTCCGTCTTTCCTTTGAATACGGGCACATGTACAGAAATTTTCCCAAGCTCCATAAAAAATCCCTCCTTGTCGGTTCAGGCGCCGCCTACCTAAATGTTATTCCGACAAAGAGGAATGTATGCTCATTTTTTAAACTGTATCGTCGCGTCGGTCATTTCGATCTTGACCACCGCGTAGGGAAAGGACGGGACCGGATCCTGGTTATTTGTTTCATCCGGACCGATCAGATCCGTATCCACCCACAGGGCGTCCGCGCCCATATAGACCTCGTTGACCTGGATACTGTAGCCGCCCGTCGGCTGTTCGCCGTAGCCGATGATGATATAGGTATACTGTCCATCGCTGTAGGCCATCTGAAACGCTTCCGCCTTCCGCTCCTCGATCAGCGACGTCACTTCTTCCGGAAGCTGGTCCGGCGATACGACGGTGAACGCCACATCCGACACCTTTTTATCGGACGTATCGAGCAGGCCGCATCCCGCGGCCAGAACGCACACCAGAAAGACAAGGCCGACTGTTTTCACACCCTTTATCATATTTCCCCGCCATATGTTTTTTAATAGTTTATGCCGGTCGGCCCGCCATTTATGCCTGCCGGCCCGCCGCGCGAAAACAGGGCGCCCGGAAAGTCTTTCACCGACTTTCGGGCGCCCCGGATACATTCGTATACAATTACATCATAGAGTTGATCATATCAACAACAGCTTTACCCATGGCCGCGGACTTTTCGTCAGCGTCCGCGAGGGAAGTCCCTTTAACGCCGTAGTAGAACTTGATCTTCGGTTCTGTACCCGACGGACGGGCGCATAACCAGGCATCGTCGTTCAGGTCATAATAAAGGACGTTGGAGGTGGGAAGGCCGGTGGGCGTGACTTTGCCCGTCGCCATATCCACGATCTCATCCTTCTTATAATCCCGACGGGACAGTACCGTATATTCGCCGATCTTGGCCGGCGGATTGGTCCTGAGCGTCTCCATGATCGTCTGGATCTTCGCGAGTCCTTCGATACCGCTCATGGAAATGGACTGGATGTCGTCTTTGTAATAGCCGTACTTTTCGTACATGTCGATCATCACGTCCCACAGGGTCTTGCCCTGAGTCCGGTAATAAGCGGCGGCCTCGCACAGCGCCATCGTGGCGACGATCGCGTCTTTGTCACGGGCATGGGTGCCGATGAGGCAGCCGTAGCTCTCTTCAAATCCAAACAGATAAGTACCTTTTCCCGTTGTCTCCATGCGGAGGATCTGCTGGCCGATGTACTTGAAGCCGGTCAGACATTCGGTCAGCTTTATGCCGTAAGCTCTCGCGATGGCGTCAGCCATGTTGGTGGTCACGATCGTCTTGATGAGTTCCCCGTCTGCCGGGATGCCGGACTGCTCTTTGATCTGGCTGATCGTATATTCCGCCAGGAGGCAGCCGGACATATTGCCTGTCAGGTCATGGTATACGCCGTCTTTATCTTTTACACGGACGCCCAGACGGTCCGCGTCCGGGTCGGTCGCCAGGACAAGGTCCGCGTCCAGTTCTTTGGCCAGTTTCAGGCCAAGGACAAACGCTTCGTCTGATTCCGGATTCGGATAGCTTACCGTCGGGAATTCACCGTCCGGAAGTTCCTGTTCTTTTACCACGTAAACGTTCGTAAATCCCAGCTCGCTTAAGATGCGGCGGGCGGGAATGTTGCCCGTTCCGTGAAGGGGCGTATAGACGATCTTCAGGTCTTTGCCCACAGCGTCGATGCTGTCCTGATGTTTCACCTGCTTTTTCAGGCAGGCGATGTATCTGTCATCCACTTCCTTGCCGATCACCTGATACAGGCCGGCGGCGATGGCAGCGTCTTTATCCATGGTCTTGACGTTGGCGAAATCCGTTACCGCCTGTACTTCATCCATGATGCCTTTATCATGGGGCGGTGTGATCTGCGCGCCGTCTTCCCAATATACTTTGTAGCCGTTATATTCCGGCGGGTTATGGCTGGCCGTAATGTTGATGCCGGCGATGCAGCCCAAGTCCCTTACCGCGAAAGACAGCTCCGGCGTCGGACGGAGAGATTCAAAGATATAGGCTTTGATGCCGTTGGCAGCCAGGCAGCAGGCCGCTTCGCCGGCGAACTCCGGAGACATTCTCCTTGAGTCGTACGCGATGGCGACGCCCTTGGCTTCACCCTTCTGCTTGATGATGTAATTCGCCAGGCCCTGGGTGGTCTTGCGGATCACATATATATTCATCCGGTTGGTGCCCGCGCCGATGATGCCTCTTAAACCGGCGGTGCCGAATTCCAGTTCTTTATAGAACCGCTCTTTGATCTCATTCTCATCGTCTTTGATATTTTCCAGTTCTGCCCGGGTCGCCGCGTCAAAATAACTGTCGGACAGCCAGGCTTCATATATCTTTTTGTAGTCCATCGGAATCTCCTCCTTTAAAATAACTTATACAGGTCTATTATAACGCATCGCTTTATATTTTGCACTATGATTTTGTATTTTTGAGCGTTTTTTTATACATATTATACGAATTTTTCGCAATAGGCCTCCATGTATTTCAAAAACCGGCCTCTTTCTTTTTCCTGAGACGCCGCTTTTTCCAGTTTTTCCATGTTCCGGAAAGACAGCCAGCTTTTCCGGGTGTTCATATAGCGGTTTCCCGTCTTCCATATCTTTTCCGGAAAGGTGAGCATGGCCAAAAGGCAGCGGGCTTCTTCCGCCTTCATGGGGCGTACCCGCGCATAGGCGTCCAGTATCCGCCCGCCCAGTTCCGTGTTCCACCGGTTTTTCTCCATCATCTTCCGAAGGAACAGGTACAGGTCCGACACCTGGACGTCCAGGCGCATCCGGTCAAATCGGACGATGGCCGTATGATCGGGCGACATCCGGACATGGTGATGGGTAAAGTCGCCGTGGCAGAACGTCTGCGCCTCCAGCGCCGACGCGTACAGCGCCGGATAGCCGGCCGCCTCCATCCGCTCCAGAGCCATGTCCGCCTCCGCCCCGGCCGTGTCGCAGATCGCCATGTACAGCCGGTCAAAATCGTTTTTCTGCTTTTTCTTCAGGATGTAATTGCGGATCCGGTTCAGCTCCCTTTTTCTTTTGACCATCTCCGAGAGCAGATCTTCCGACCGGACCGCCCGGATCAGGCTCGCGTCCTGGGTGACTTTGCCCATGCGCCGGTGCATATCCGCCAGGCAGCCTGCGGCAGCCTGCATGTCTTTCCAGTCCTTCGTGGCGCATTCCCGCCCTTCCGGCCATCGGGTGACCACATACCGGACGCCGTCTTCGTCCGTTGTCGCGTATTCGCCGTTTTTATTCGTCTCGAACATATCTATGTATACAAAGCCTTTCTGTATCAGATCCGTTTTTACCATGGCTTCCAGCGCCAGCCTGGACGGCGATCCTTTATATTCGCGGATCATCATAAGGCCCCGGTCCGTCTCACACATGAAGGCGCCCCGCGCCCGGTACAGCCGGTAGATCTCCAACGGATACTGTTCCAATATTGCCCTGATCTTTTCTTCCAAAACGCTTCCCTCCCGGATACAGCCGGATGCCGGCCGACGATAGTTCCTATTTAACATATGAACCGGAACTTCAAGATATACCTTGAGGGCAGACACGAAAAAACCGCGCCGGACAGATGTTTCCGTCTGTCCGACGCGGCCGTCTTTTATATGTCACAGAAGATGGATGCCGTTGGCCTCGGCTTCTTCCACCATATCGTCCGGCCATACCGAAGCGATCACTTCGCCGATATGGGCCTTTCTCAGATAAAACATGCAGATGCGGGCCTGGCCGATGCCGCCGCCGATGGTGTAGGGAAGCTCCCCGTTAAGAAGGGCTTTATGGAACATGAGCTCCCTTCGTTCCGTGCATCCCCGGATCTTTAACTGGCGCTCCAGGGATTCTTCATCCACCCGGATACCCATGGAGGACAGCTCCAACGCCCGGTCGAGCACCGGATAATATACCAGGATATCGCCGTTGAGCTCCCAGTCGTCATAGTCCGGCGCGCGGCCGTCATGGGGCTTGCCGGAAGCCAGGTCGCCGCCGATCTTCATGAGGAAGACCGCGCCCTTTTCCTTCGTGATGGCATTTTCCCTTTCCTTGGCCGTCTTGTCCGGATACATATCTTCCAGTTCCTGCGACGTGATGAAAGTGATCTCTTTCGGCAGGATCTCATGGATATAATCGTACTGAATGGCCATATATTTTTCCGTATACCGCAGCGCCTTGTAAACTTTGCGCACGATATCTTTCAGCGTCTCCTCGTTTCTTTCGGACCGGTCGATGACCCGTTCCCAGTCCCACTGGTCCACGAGGATCGAATGGAGGTTGTCCGTGTCTTCATCCCGGCGGATGGCGTACATATCTGTATAAAGGCCTTCGCCGTGCTCAAACCCGTACCGTTTCAGGGCGAACCGTTTCCACTTGGCCAGGGAATGGACGATCTCCACATGCCTGTCCGCCTGTTCTTTGATGCCAAATGAAACCGGCCGCTCCACGCCGTTGAGCGTATCGTTCATGCCGCTTTCCGGATACAGGAAAAACGGCGCGGAAACCCGTGTCAGATTCAGATGTCTGGCCAGTTCCCTTTCAAAAAAGTCTTTCACGCACTTGATCGCGACTTCGGTCTCCCGAATATTTAAAGGGGATCGATACCCTTCCGGTATATATAACGCGCCCACTTTATCCACCCTTTCATGTCTGCTTGATATATTGGCTGTTCCGGGCGTCCTGATCGGCCCGGATCGTTCATAACGCAACTATTATACCCGTATTCTGCCCTCCCGGCAACTGTTTTTAAAGACTTTCTGTTTTCACCGGCCGTCCCTTCCGCCTTAGAACCCGGACGCGGCCGCCCTTTTAAGGATCTCCTGACGGATGCCCATGGGTCCCTCCTCAAATACGCGCCGATCCATCCGCTTCAGATTTTTGGCGATCCGCGGCTGAAAACCCATCTGATCCAGGATCTGGGTCTTTAGATCGACGCCCGGGGCGATCTCGGTCAGCGTCAGCCCTTCCGGAAGGAGCCGAAACACCGCCCGCTCCGTGATGAACATCACGTTCATATGGTGTTTTCTGGCGTAATTGCCGGAGAAGGTGATCTGCTGCACATCGGATACGAATTTTTTCTTTTTCCCTTCTTCAAGGATGACCAGCCGGCCGTTCTCTGCCCGGGCGCGCAGGCCGTCCGCCGTAAATGTCCCGCAGAAGACGCAGTTTTTCGTGTTCTGGGATATATTGATGAAGCCGCCGCATCCGGCGATGGTATCCCCGAAATGGCTCACGTTCACGTTGCCGTACCGGTCGCATTCCGCCAGGCCAAGATAGGTCACATCCAGTCCGCCCCCGTCATAGAAATCAAACTGGCTGGCTTCCGGAAGCTCCGCCCAGCCGTTCACGCCGGCGCCGAAAGAGCCGCCGCCGCTGGGGATGCCGCCGATCAGGCCGCTTTCCGTTGTCAGGATGATCCGATCGGACAGCCCTTCTTCTTCCGCCACCAGGGCCACTTTCTCCGGTATGCCCGCTCCCAGGTTGACCACCGCGTCCGGTATCAGTTCCATGGCGCACCGTCTTCCGATGAATTTTTTTATGCCAAAGGGCTCCGTGCCCAGGGCGCCGGCCGGTACTTTGCACGCCCCTGCCAACGCCGGATCGGCAAAACGATCCAGGCACTGTCTGTGGTGGATCTCCGGCTGTTCCGCCAGGACCACCGCGTCCACGAAGATGCCCGGCACCGCCACCTGCCTGGAGGGGATCGTGTCCGCCTTCACCACGTGCTTCACCTGGACGATCACTTTCCCGCCGCAGCCTTTGGCCGCCATGGCCGCGCTCAGGATATCCATGGGCAGGATCTCGTCCTCAATGGTGCAGTTGCCGTTGGTATCCGCCGTGGTCGCCCGTATGATCGCCACATCCACCTTCGGCAGCTTATAGCACAGCTGTTCTTCGCCTTCCAGCCGGACCAGCTTGACGATGTCCTCTTTGGTCACCGCGTTCAGCCGGCCGCCTTCCAGACGGGGATCCACAAAGGTCTCCAGTCCCACGTTCGTGATGTAGTACTTCTCGCCCCGGCTCATGGCCCGGTACATCTCCACGATGACGCCCAGGGGCAGATTGTAGGCTTCCGCCTCGTTGTTATTGATCATGTCCACCACTTTCGGGCAAAAACCGAAATGGCCTCCGATCCACCGGGTGACCAGCCCTTTTTTCGCCCAGCGTTCATGCTGGCCGCCGGCTTTGTCACCCTGCCCCGCCGCGTACATGACCGTCAGGCCCGCAGGCGCGCCCGTCGCGTCAAAAGACCGGCTCACCGCGTCGATCACGCCGTCCGCCGTCCCGGCGATGAGAAAACCGCTCGTCACCACCGTGGCTCCGGATCGTATCATGGAAACCGCTTTCTCCATAGGAACAACTTTACTCATATCAAGACCTCCTAAGCTCGTCCAAAGTCTTCCTCCCCACCGATCCAAAAGATCGCCGTATCACAGGCGGATGAGCATGCTGCCCCATGTGAGGCCGCCGCCGAAACCGGCGATGACGATCAGATCGCCTTTTTTCGCTTTTCCGCTTTTAAGCGCTTCGTCCAGCGCCAGCGGGATGCTCGCCGCGGACGTGTTGCCGTACTTGTCCATATTGACCATGAACCGGTCATCCGGCACTTTCAGCCGTTTGGCCACCGAATGGATGATCCGCAGGTTGGCCTGATGGAGCACGAAGCAGGCCACTTCGTTGATATCGGTCCCGGTCTCCTTTAGCAGTTCGCTTATGGAACGGGGCACCGTGGACACGGCGAACTTGAACACCGCCTGTCCTTCCATATGCACATAAGGGTAATGGACCGGTTCCTTGACCGGACCGGTATAGGGATTGATCACCGGCCGGTTCTCAAGCAGAAGGACCTGTCCCTTCGCCCCGTCGGATCCGAGACGAAATCCCACGATCCCTCGTTTGTCCTTATCGCCGCCCGGCGTATCCTGTTCCTCGCCGGCGGTCAGTATGGCCGCGCCCGCCCCGTCGCCGAACAGAACGCAGGTGCTCCGGTCGCTCCAGTCCATGATCTTGGACAGGATCTCCCCGCCGATCACCAGGGCGTTCTTCACCACGCCGCCGGACACATAGGTACAGGCCGTGCTCATGGCGAACAAAAATCCGGAGCAGGCCGCGTTCAGGTCAAAACAGATGGCGTTTTTCGCTCCCAGGGCCGCCTGCACTTCGCTGGCCGTATTGGGAACGATCTTGTCCTGCGTCACCGACGCCACGATGATCAGTTCCAGTTCTTCCGCCGTCATCCCGGTGGAAGAAAGCACGTCTTCTGCCGCCCGGACGCACAGATCCACCACCGTTTCGTCCGTGGCCAGATACCGGGTGGAGATACCGGTACGCGTCTTTATCCATTCGTCGCTTGTGTCAAGGAATGCCGTCAGATCGTCGTTGGTCACTTTCTTTTTCGGGTTCCCCGATCCGGTCCCGGCTAATATCACTCGTCTCATTTTGATCTTATCCTCCTGAACTGTTTCTATCCTCATAAAACATTCATCATTTATTTTGACATTCAAAGTATATGCAAAAAAAAAGAGAATGTCAAGGCTGTGACATTCTCTCGTCCAAACTTTCTCGCCGATAGTCCCCCGATTTCCCGCCGCTTTTTTCAAGGAGCCCGATCGCTTCGATGACCATGCCCCGGTCAACGGCTTTACACATATCGTAGATCGTCAGGGCCGCCGCGCTGACCG
>CALWEE010000016.1 GCA_944376975.1 uncultured Lachnospiraceae bacterium | reverse complement strand
GACAGCGTGGACGACCGGGTACGGGGACTGGACGCCGGAGCGGACGACTATCTTGTGAAGCCCTTCGCCTTTGAAGAACTGATGGCCCGCGTCCGGGTCATGCTGCGCAAACCGGCCGTCGTTCAGACCACCGTCTGTACGCTGGCGGACCTGGAAGTCCATCTGGACACCATGAAAGTTTTCCGTCAGGGCAACGAGATCCATCTGTCCGGAAAAGAATTCGCCCTGCTCCGCTATATGATACAAAACGCCGGCATCGTCCTTTCCCGTTCCCGCCTTGAGGAACATCTGTGGAATTACGATTACGCGGGAGGTTCCAACGTGATCGACGTCTACATCCGTTATCTTCGGAAAAAGATCGACTCCGGCTATGATAAAAAACTGATCCACACCGTCCGCGGCGCCGGATACGTACTCAAGGAGGACGCATGAAACGCATATCCCTTAAGATGAAACTGACCCTTTTATACACCCTGCTCATGTCCGGCGTGGTCGTCATCCTGCTCGCCCTGCTCTTTTCCCTGAGCAGCCGGCAGATCCTTTCTTCCGTCCAGGCCCGTCTGCGCCAGCAGGTCTACGACGCGGCAGGGGATGTGGAGTTTGAGGACGGGACCCTTGATTTCGATTCCGACTTCGACGATATGGAAGGGGGCGTCTTTTTGTCCGCCTACGCCTCCGACGGCACCTGGCTCTACGGCCGCGTCCCCTCCGGTTTCAACAATACGCTGGCTTTCGCGGACGGCAGCCTGCGCGAGCAAAACGACAACGGCCGCGCCTTTTATGTGATGGATCTGTCTATCCCGATAGACGGCTACGAAAACATTTATATACGGGGGATCGCTTCAGGGACCGAAGCGGAACAGGACATATATATCATCCGCAGCGCCGCCCTCATCCTTCTGCCGCTGATGGTGCTTTTGACCGCCGTCCTCAGTTACTTTATGACCCGCCACACTTTAAGACCGGTCAGCCGCATCACCCGGACCGTACAGCAGATCCGCCGCGAGAACGACCTGTCCAAACGGATCCGTCTGGGCGAAGGCAAAGATGAGATCTACCAGATGGCCCAGACTTTTGACGCCATGCTGGATCAGGTAGAGGCGGGCATGAAACGGGAGCAGCAGTTCACCTCCGACGTATCCCATGAACTGCGAACGCCCATCGCCTCCATGATGCTCCAGTGCGAAGAACTTCTGGACGACCCCGATCTGGATGAAAAGACCCGATCCGGCGTCGCCTTCCTGGATCAGAAAGTCCGTTATCTGGCCCGTATGATCGCCCAGCTCCTCCTGCTCTCCCGGGCCGACCAGGGACGGCAGACACTTCAATGGGAAACCGTGGATTTCAGCGAAATGGCCGATATGGTGGCCCTGGAAGCCCAGGATATGGCCCAGGAAAAACAGATCCGCGTCCATGCGGATATCCAGCCGGAGATCTATGTGACAGGCGATGAGACCCTGCTCATCCGGGTATGGATGAACCTGCTGGAAAACGCCGTCCGTTACGGAAAAGAAAAGGGCCAGATCCACCTCCGTCTGTTTTCGGAAGGCGGTCTGGCCATAGGCAGCGTCAAAGATGACGGCATCGGCATCGCCAAAGACGATCTGCCCCGCATATGGGAACGTTTCTATCAGGCGGACGCCGCTCGGAGCCAATCGGACAGTTCCGGTCTGGGCCTGTCCATGGTCCGCTGGATCGTAAACGCCCACAACGGCAGCATCCGTGTGGAAAGCACGCCGGGAAAGGGCAGCTGCTTTACTTTTAAAATACCGCTAAAGCCCCAGTGACGGGCCGAAGCTTTTTCATATCCATCAGATCACCTTATGATCCAGCCATTTCCGGCTGTGGAAACGGTGCAAAAAGCCGATGCCCCGCACGGTCCAGTCGGTGAACATACCGATCCACACCGCCATCGGCCCAAAGCCCATGACCCGGATAAGGAAGATACATAAGCTGACCCGAAAGACCCACATGGATATCATGGACAGGGTCATGGAATATTTCACGTCGCCGGCCGCCCGCATACCGTAAGCCGGGACAAAGCCCGCGACCCAGACGATGGACTTGACGATGGTGATCCATGTGATCATGTACACGCACATATCGGCGCTGGCTTTTTCCATGCCGCCCAGCCAGGTGACCGGACGGGCCAGCAAAAAGACGATCAGGCAGGTGGACACCACGATGATCTCGGCGATCTTTGACAATTTCTTTATGTAATAAATGGCTTCATCTTTCCGCCCGGCGCCCAGGCACTGTCCCACCACGGTCATCATGCCGATGCCCACGCCGATACCGGCGATACCATTTAAGTTCTCCAGTATGTTGGTCATGGCCTGGGCGGCGATGGCCACTGTCCCCAATGTGGAGACGGTGGACTGGATGGCCAGCTTTCCGAACTGGAACATGCCGTTTTCCACGCCCGACGGGATGCCGAGGGACAATATGCGGAAAATATATTTTCTATCCGGCCGGATGGACAGATAATGTCTTACCGTCACCGGATGATCCGGTTTCCTCAGGCGGTACATGACGACCACCGCGCAGAAGATACGGGAAACCAGCGTGGCGATGGCCGCTCCGGCCACGCCCATGTCAAATCCCCAGATGAGGATGGCGTTGCCCGCGATGTTCATCAGGTTGGAGATCACGGAAATGGTCATGGGCCCCCGCGTATTGTTCTGGGCCCGGAAAACCGACGCCCCCGCGTTATATAAAGCGATAAAAGGAAAGGACAGAGACGTATAAAAGAAGTAGGTCTCCGAAGCTTCCATCACATCCGGCTCCACGGCGCCGAAGATCAGGTGCAGCAGCGGATATCGGAAGATCAGGCAGACCGCCGTCACGCTCACCGAGATCAGCGTGATGATAAAGACCAGCTGCCGGGCCGATTCTTTCGCCCGTTTGATATCTTTGTTCCCGATACACTGGGAGCAGACGATGGCGCCGCCTGCCGCCAGCGCGGAAAAGACCTGGATGAGCAGAACGTTGATGGAGTCCACCAGCGAAACCGCCGATATGGCCTCCGAACCCACATTGCTCACCATCATCGTATCCGCCGTACCCATAAGCGATGTCAGTATCTGTTCGATGATCACCGGGATCAGCAGCCTCCTTAGCATCTTCCCGTCAAACATATGCTGAGCTTCCATTTTACGCGCCCCTTTTCTCTCTCACTCATTCCCTGTATGCTATCCGTGTTCCCGCCGTTACACGGCAAAAACCCTACCTGGATAAAAATAGCACACTCATTTTTTCTTGTCAATCATCCCGCCCCGATCCTTCACGTCCTTTATGCCTCCGATCCTCCTCGTTCTTTAGTATTTTGGGATAAGGCATGGACTTTGACCGTCAAAAGAGGTATAATACTCTCGTAACGAAAAACATCGACCCAATCTTTATTCTCAGGAGGTATGACCATGAAATCTTATGTATGCGACGTATGCGGCTATATATACGATCCGGCGGCAGGCGATCCGGACAACGGCATCGCTCCCGGCACAGCTTTTGAAGATATCCCGGCTGACTGGGTATGCCCGCTGTGCGGCGTTGGAAAAGATGAATTCAGCGTACAGGAATGATCCTTTACCGCACCATGATAAAAAGTGCTGTCACGCTCAATGAGCGACAGCACTTTTTCGCGTTTTTGCTCTGTCAACCGTACATTTTTCGTCTCTTGACAGCCGCCAGGGCAAAATTCCATTTTTCAACCGTCTTTTTTTCAGGAAAGCACGGTTCCCCCCAAAAGCACGGCTTGATCTACGTAAAACCTGTTTTCATCCGTACAGACCGATCATAACGATGGCTTTATCCGGACTTGACGGTTCACTCGGGCAAGTTCCGGCGGGAAACGTCGTCCCGGATCAACCGGTAGGCCGTCGCCGCCAAAGGCACGCCGATGAGCATGCCGCCGATCCCCATGATGCCGCCGAATACCGTGATCGTGGCCAGCACCCATATGCCGGGCAGGCCAATGGAGGCGCCCACCACACGAGGATAGATCAGATTGCTCTCCAGCTGCTGGAGAACGACGATATACACGATGAACAAAACCGCTTTTAAAGGCGAGACCGCCAGGATCATGATAAAACCGGTGGCCGCGCCGATATACGCGCCCGCCACGGGGATCAGCGCCGTAAAACCGATCAGGCTTCCCACCGACGTGGCGTAGGGAAAACCGAAAAGGCGCATGCCGATCATGCAGAGAACGCCCAGTATGACCGCTTCCGTACATTGCCCGACGATATAGCTGCGGAAACAATCGTTCATCGTACCCAGCACATAGAGGATCTTATCGTATGTTTTTTTACGGATATAGGTATGTCCCAGCAGATCCGCCTGCCGGAGCAGCTTTTCTTTGCCGATCAGCAGATAGACCGAGAAGATGACCGCCACGCTGATGGTGACCGTGGTGGAAATGGTGCGGGAGATCACGCTGACGAAACTGCCCATCACGTTGGTCACGCCGCTGAGCACCACCGACACGATACGGCTGATATTCTCCTCCCAGTCAAAACCGGCGATCTGTTTTTCGATCCAGGCCATCAGATCGCTGTCTTCACCCAGACGTCTGAAAACGTCTTCCAGCATGCCGGGGATCTCCCGGACAAGCAGCCGGATACAGGTGACCAGCTCAGGAACGACAAACCGGACCACTAAAAACACGATCAAAAGCACGCTCAAAAACGACAGCAAGATGGATACGATCCGCTTCAGGACAGCTCCAAGCTTCAGCCGGCCAAGCACGTACTTCTCCCACCCTGTCATGATGATATTTAAAAGATAGGCGATGCCGCAGCCCAGAAGGAGCGGCATGGCGGCGCCGAAGACAAGACCCGCCGCGTTCGCCGCCAACGGCCAGTAGCTGACGGCCAGATACAGTAAAAAGGCGGTGACGCCGACGCGCAGGCACATCTGTTTATCCCATTTCATTTCCTGACACCTTCTTTCTTTGATGGCCAGAACCGGCCGATGACCGCCCCGACCGCCGCCGGGACAAGCCATCCGAATCCCGCGGCGTAAGCCGGAAGATACCGGATCAGGCCGGTCAGCGCCGGAATGACGATCCGCTCCCCATCCAAAGCCGCGATCACGCTGGCCGCGCCGCAAAGCGCCACCGTCCACGGATAGAGCGCCGGATAACGTTCATGGAGCCCGCGGGCGAAGGACAGGATGATGAGCACGATGGCGACCGGGTAGATCGCGTTCAGGACCGGAACGGAAAAGACAAGTATGGCGTCCAGCCCCACGTTGGAAATGACCATGGAGACCGCCGCGAACACGAACACCCACATCTTATAACTCAGTTTCGGAAAGACCGACTGGAAATATTTCCCGCAGCAGCTTAAAAGCCCAACACAGGTATTAAAGCAGGCGATGACAAACACCGCCGCCAGTATGACCGCGCCCACCGGCCCGAACAAAAAGGAGACCATGGAAGTGAGGGTCTCTGTCCCATTGGCGGCGTCGGCGAACCGCTCGCCGGATACCATGCCCACAAAAGCCAGCATACTGTAAATGACCAGCAGGAAGATGCCGGCGATCCACCCGGCGTATATGGTCTCTCTTACGACCGCCTTCTCCCGGGTGATCTTCTTGGCCCGTATATTGACCGCCACGATCATGCCGAAATTCAGGGCGGCCAGCGTATCCATGGTCTGATAACCGTCTAAAAAGCCCTGTACCGTCGCCTGTCCTTCATAGGCCGCCGCCGGCGCGGCCGCGTTTCCCGCCGGATGGATCAGCGCGGCGCAGAAAATGACCAGGATCAGCGTCAGCAAGATCGGCGTCAGCCGTTTCCCCAGATAATCGGTCAGCCTGTCCGGATGGAGGGCCACCCAGCCGGCCGCCGTGAAAAAAACAAGGGAATAGATCAGCCGGGCGATCCACAGATGACCAACCAGATCGAAAAACGGCGGCAGCGCCATGGAAAAAGAAGTACTGGCCGTCCGGGGGATGGCCAGGCACGGGCCGATGGCCAGATACAGGATCAATATGTAAAAGAAGGCGAAATGCCTGCCCACTCTTCCGGTCAGCTTTTCCAGGCCGCCGCACCGGGTCACCGCCACCACGCCGAGCACCGGCAGGCAGACGGCGCTGGCCGCGAAGCCAAGAAAGGCGGCCGCCGTCCGGGTCCCTGCCTGAGCGCCCAGAAAAGGCGGAAAGATCAGGTTCCCGGCTCCGAAAAACATAGAAAACAGCGTAACACCCATGAGTACACGATACTTCAGACCAAACTTTTCCATGTCCAACCTCCGCGTTCAAATTACCTTTATTATATACCATATGGTCCTGTCACGCCATAGCTATCTTCCGGCCGCGGCCCGTCAAAGCCCGATGTGGCCGATCACCTGCTTGAGCCGGGCGGCCGATGAAAAAAGCGCGTCCTGCTCCGCCGCGTCCAGAGGGATATCCAGCACCTTTTCCAGGCCGTTTTTGCCCACCACCGACGGGACGCTCAGACACAGACCGTCAAGCCCGCCATACTGCCCGTCAAGCAACGCCGAAACCGGCATGATGGAATGTTCGTTGCGGATGATGGCGGCGGCGATACGGGATACGGCCATGGCGATCCCGTAATACGTCGCCCCCTTTTTTTCGATGATCGCGTAGGCGCTGTCCCGCACATCCTCATAGATCCTTTTCATAGCGCCTTCATGGTCATAATGCCCCCGAAGTTCGCAGAAATCATGGAGCGGCACGCCGGAAACATTGGCACCGCTCCACACCGCCAGCTCGCTGTCCCCGTGCTCACCGATGATGACCGCGTGGACGCTCCGGCTGTCCACCGACAAATGTCTTCCGAGAAGATACTTCAGCCGGGCCGTATCCAGCACTGTCCCGGAGCCGATCACCCGGTTCGCCGGAAAACCGGACAGCTTATACGCCGCGTAAGTCAGCACATCCACCGGATTGGACACGATGAGCAGGATGCCCTCGCGGTTTGTACGGCCGATCCGGGGAATGATATCTTTGAAGATCTCCACGTTTTTATCGATCAGATCCAGCCGGGTCTCGTCCGGTTTCTGGTTGACGCCTGCCGTGATGATGATCAGGGCGCAGTCCGCGATATCGTCATAGGTCCCCGCGTATATGTTCATCGGGGACGTATAGGGCAGGCCGTGCCCCAGGTCCATGGCTTCGCCTTCCGCCTTCTTGACGTTGGCGTCGATCAGCACCATTTCCGAAAAAAGCTGCTTTTGCATCAGGCAAAACGCAATGGATGAACCGACAAATCCGCAGCCGATCACGGCCGCTTTTCTTAAATTGACCATCTGTTTTCCTCCTGTGATCTTTTTTATGTCATTATCCATCATGTCCGTTTTGCGCCCCGGATATAACAAAGAATTTACCGGATTTATCCCAACTGCGGTATTCTTTTCCATTTCCATTTATGATACAATAAGGGCATGTGGTGAAAGGACACCAAAACGTGCAAAAAGAGGGAAACATATGACTGCGCTGTCGAATCAAGACGCTGATAAATATTTGTATTACGCTATGGAGATCGGAGAGATGATGCTCACCAGCGGCGCTGAGGTGGGCCGGGTGGAAGACAGCATCCGGCGCATCTGTACGGCCTATGGCGCCAGCCGGGTGGACGTGTTCACCATCACGTCCAGCATCGTCACGACCATGTACGGAGAGACCTTTTCCCCGCGCACCCAGACCCGACGGGTAAGCGGGGCCCAGAACAACCTGCTCGCCCTGGACCAGCTAAACCAGCTTTCCCGGGATATATGCGCCCGCCAGCCGAACCTTAAGGAACTGGAACGTTCCCTGAACCGGATCAAATGCGGCAAACGCTATTCCTTCCCTGTGCAGGTGCTCACCAACGCCCTCACTTCCGGCTCCTTCTCCGTTTTTTTCGGCGGGACCTTTATGGATATGATCGCTTCCGCCATCATCGGCATCCTGCTCAAGTTTTTTGAGGCGGCCATGAAACGGGGAAGTTCCAACGGGCTGATCGTCGCCCTGCTCTGCTCCAGCTTCGGCGGCCTTTTATCCAACCTGGCCGTTTTTATCGGGCTGGGCCAGAACGCGGACATGATCAGCATCGGCAATATCATGCTCCTCATTCCGGGCGTGGCGTTCACCAACTCGCTGCGGGATATGTTTTCCGGCGATATCATCACCGGCCTGGTCCGCTTCATCGAATCGGTCCTTCTGGCCATGACCATCGCCCTCGGGTTCACCTTCGCCAACTTTCTGTTTTAACACCTTATATCAAAGGACGATGACTGATGAAAGAATGTATCCAGTTGATGGCCGCCCTCTTAGGTTCCCTGGGCTTCGGCATCATCTTCAATATCCACGGCAAAAAACTGCTCTGGGCCGCTTTCGGCGGGTTCTACGTCTGGGCCCTTTACCTTCTGTTCCAGAACCTGCTCGGCGCCAACGACTACATCGCGGCTTTTGCCTCCTCCGCCCTGCTGACCCTTTACGCGGAAGGCATGGCGCGCTGGCATAAGACGCCGGTGACCGTCTTTCTCGTATCCGGTTCCATCCCCCTCATTCCCGGCGCTTCCCTTTACCGGACCATGAACTGGCTGATGGGCCGGCATACCCTGCTGTTCCGCCGGGACAGCGTCTATACCCTCCTGTTCGCCGCCAGCATGGCCGCCGGCATCACGGCGACCACCCTGATCTTCCGTATGATCTGGAACCTGGCGAGTCGACGGCTGGGCAAAAAAGCCTGACTGCCAAAAAAACCGGGCCGCGCCCGCCCCATCCCCAACGGGATCGGGCGGACACGGCCCATTTTTATATCCGCTTAACTTTCCTCACCATCCAGGATATATTTTTCCGTAAACGCCTCCGCCCGGATAGGCCGGCTGTAATAATAGCCCTGACCGTAATCGCAGTCCAGCTTCCGGATCAGGTCTTCGTTTTCCTGTGTCTCCACGCCCTCAACGACGGTGGTCATATCCAGCTTTTTCGTCAGATCCACGATCTCGCTCATGATGACCTTCTGGCGCATATCTTCCGCCCGGGAAGAACCGATGCGCATGAGGAAGACCCGATCCAGCTTCAGCTCGTCGATCTTGAGGCTGGCCAGCGTGTTCAGCGACGAGTAGCCGCTTCCGAAATCGTCCATGGAGATGCGGAAACCGATCTCTTTTAGCCGGGCGATCTTCTCATTGAGCACATCCACGTTTTCCATGGCCAGCCCTTCCAATATCTCCAGAGTGACCAGCCGGGCCGGGATGTCGTATTTTTGGATGATCCGCTTCATGTTATCGATATAATCCGCCTCGTAAAACAGGAGTTTGGACTGGTTGACCGAAAGGGGGATGGGCGGGACGCCCGCGTCGATCCATTCCCGGATCTGACGGCACACCTGATCCACCATGTACATGTCCAGATCCACGCAGAAACCGTTCTTCTCAAACAGGGGAATGAACTGGCCGGGATAAATGGTCCTTCCCGAACCGGTGATCCAGCGCACCAACGCCTCGGCGCCGCCGATCTTTCCGGCGCGCAGATCCATCTTCGGCTGAAGATACAGTTTGAACTCTTTATCTTCCAGCGCCTGACGCATATGGGTGCCCACGTAGTTTTCCAGTTTTTCATCTTCATGCAGGCGGGTGTCGTAAAACCATACGCGGTCCTTGGCGGACGTCCTTGCCGTATCCAGGGCGAACATGACATGGACCATGCTCTTTTCCAGGGAAGGCGCGTCCTCGTCCACATCGGTCCCGACGACGACGCCGCAGTACATCTGCACGTGGTAATCCCGGTTATTGCTTATGGCGTAGCTGTCGATGGATGAAAAGATGCTCTCCATGCGGATCTTGATCCGCTCCCTGTCCGTCTCCCATAAAAAGATGTAGAACATATCGGCGGAACCTCTGCAGAAATATTCGCCCTCCTGGACATGGGAAGCGATGACCGACTTGATATGGCGCAGCAGCCGGTCCGCCTGACGGTTGCCGAAGATCTCGTTGATGAACTTGAACTGACGCACGTTCAGCGCGATCAGGCTGTATTCCCGCGAATCTTCCACCTTACCGGACACTTCCTGGGTAAACCGGTCCAGGTTGTACGCTCCGGTGAGGGGATCGTAATAGGCCAGCCGGATCAGCCGCTTATTGCTTTTGCGCAGCATCCGGTATCCGAAGATGATGAACAGCATGAGCAGGATCAGGATCACCGACACGACCGTCCGGTTCACCATGATCAGCCGGTAGATCACATTGCCCTCCACATGGGCTGTCTGCACGCAGAACAGATACCAGCCGTTGATGCCCATCGGCTCCAGATAGACCGGATATTCCTGTCCTTCGTAAGTCAGGTTGGTAAAACAGACCTGGCCCGCGGCAAGGGCCGCCCGCACCCGCTCTTTTTCGCTGTCCGATATATAATCGCCGTCATATATGCTGGAGACTTCCGCGTCGATCAGCTGGTCTTTGGACCGGATCAGGATCTTCCCGCTGTCGGAGACCATGTGGACATAGCCCTGGTCATTTAACGGGGTCTTATCTTCCAGCATGGCCTCGAACACGTCCGTGCTGAGACTGGCCGCCAGGGCGCCGATCACCTCGTCGCCCGCGTAGACCGGGACAGCGTACGCGAACACTTCCTCATCCAGATTCCGGTCATTATATATGCGGGATATGCCGGCCTGTCCTTCCCAGGCGCCGCGTATGGTCTTCGCCACGTCTTCGTTGAGGGAATCCACTTCCACATCCATCTCGATGCGGGAATCCAGCATCACCCGTATGCCCACGCCGGACCGGCCGTAATAAGCCATCCGGATATAATTGTTATGGCTGTTGGACTCTAAAAGGCCCTGGGCGAAGGAATAGGTGTCCATATCGCTGAAGGAAAAAAAGGCCGCGAGGGTGTTCAGCGTCTGGATATCCGCGTACAGCCGCCGGTTCAGGTTGATCCGGTACTGCTCGGTCACGTTTTCCAGGCGGATGTCGATATTCTCCCGGATCATCCGCTGGGAGGACTCGGCCATAAGCCCGCCCGCGATGATCGTCGCTATACCGATGATGATCACGTATATGGTCAGTTTTTTCAGTCTTCTCTGTAATATTTTTTCATCCATCCAAGCGCCTCCCGGATCTTTCCTGTCAATACGCCACGTTTTTTGCCCTGCGGATCGTAAAGGCCTGTCCTTACCGTTTTACAAAATATTCTTCATACCATACAAGGAAGGTGTAGATCGTCCAGATCTTACGCCAGTTATCCGAATTGCCGCCGATATAATCGTCGAATATGGCGTTGATCGCGTCCAGGTTAAAGAAGCGGGCCGCCATCTCGCTGTTGAATTTCGCCCGCACATCCTGATTGTAACGGTCGTCAGCCATCCAGATCCTTATGGGCACGATAAAGCCCAGTTTTTTCCGGAACGCGATCTCTTCCGGAAGCACCTTCGCCGCCGCCGTACGGAAAGCGACTTTATTCTGCTCGTCGTTCACCTTGTATTCGGACGGCATGCGGGACGCGATATCGAAGATACGCGGATCGGTCAGCGGCATACGGATCTCCAGCCCCGCCGCTTCGCTCATTTTGTCCACGTTCAGATAGATATCGCCCTCCAGCCAGATCTGGATATCCACGTCGGACATTTTCGTCAGCGGATCCAGCCCTTCCGTCTCCTCGTAAATATGCTGGACAAGTTCGATGGGAAGCACATCCGGATCGTACTTTTTCAGGATCCGCTTCTTCTCGTCTTCTTTCATGATATTGGTGTTGCCCACATAAAAGTTCTTCAGGTTGTCCCCGTAACGCTTCGCGTTCCGGTACATGTTGTAGCCGCCGAAAAATTCATCGGAGCCTTCGCCGGAATAACACAGTTTTGTATGTTTTGCCGCAGCCTGGCAGGCCAGGGCGAAAACGATGGCCGAAGCGTCGCCCAGGGGCTGCTCCATATTGTACATAACGTAGGGCACGGCCTCAAAATACATCTCCGGCGTGATCTTGCACCGGGAATTGCCTCTCCCCAGAAGGTCCGCCGTCTGTTTCGCCAGACCGGATTCATCGAACCGTTCGTCGTCGTAGCCGCAGGAATCGGTCATTTCAGCGTCGGACATGGCCAGCACGTAGGAGGAATCCACGCCGCCGGACAGGAACGATTCGGCGGTTTCGTCGTCCGTCTTGACTTCCTTCATGATCTGTCCCAGCGTGGTATGGATCTCGTCGGCCCAGTCTTCCAGTGTCCGGCTGTGATCCGGATGGAAGGTGGGCGTCCAGTATCTTTCGATCTTCAGCCGGCCGTCCTGCCAGATCAGGTAATGGCCGGGCATCAGCTTTTTCAGTCCTTTGAAGAAGGTGTTCTCTCCGGCCACATAGGTCAGGGTCAGGTACAGCTGGAGCATTTCCTCGTTCAGACGCTTTACGAAACCGGGCTGTTCCATGATGGTCCGGATCATCGTTCCGTAAAGCAGATGACCTTCTTCCGTTTCATAATAATAGAACGGCTTTGTTCCGAAAGGATCCCGCATGCAGAAAAGCTTCTTTTCGTCTTCATCCCACAGGGCGAAGGCGAACATGCCGTACATGCGCAGTCCCATCTGGGCGCCCCATCTTTCGTAGGCTTTCACAAGAATGGCTTTCTCCCGTTCTTTTCGGTCAAGTCCGGCGTCGATGCCCAGTTCTTTACAAAGCGCTTCCCAGTTGCGTATATGTCCTCTGTATTCTTTTACTGTTATCATAGGTGTCCCTCTCTTGTATTTTGATATTTTTTGTTTATTATAATCCAAAGCCCTTCCAAGGACAACCGATATACGGGATATTTTCCCCGAACCGGCCGATTTATACCGATCCGATATAAAGTTCGCACTCCGGATGGTCCGGGCAGGCTTTTGAAAGCATGCCTTCCACCACGGCTTTCATGGCCGGATTCAGCTTGCGCGCCCCGACCGGACAGATGTTCAGGCAGCGCATGCAGCTTACGCAGACGGCGCTGTCCACTTTCCTCACATCCTTGGGATCGATGGCCCGGACCGGACATTTGGCCGCGCACAGGCCGCAGCCGACGCAGGTCTCATCCGGTTTGGGGATCAGGCGGACGCCGCCTTTTCGTTTATAGGGCCGGTTCCCCGGTATCTTCGGCTCGGTCAGATCGCCGGCCGCGATCTTTTCACGGATCTTCCGTCCAAACGCCGCCAGCCTTTCCCGGTCTGCCTGATCGGGCCTGCCCGCCGCGAACTGACGGGCTATGGAATGTTCCGTCACCGCCTCCACCGCGGCGATCACTTTAAACCCGGCTTTTTTCGCCAGATCCCGCAGCTCGATCAGCGTATCTTCGCAGGCGCGGCCGCCGTAAGCGCAGACAAGGATCGCCCGCGCCTTATGGCCTTCCATGGAAAGAAGGCGCGGACAGACCGGATCGGGCACCCGTCCGCCGTATGAGGGAACGGCCAGCAGGGCCACGTCTTCCGGCCCGATCTCCGTTTCCCCGAAATCTTTTCCGCTGTCGGTCAGATCGACTTCCCGCGTCGGCCCGCCCAGTTCCCGGGCCAATATATCCGCCGCCTTTTTTGTCCCACCGGTGGGACTGAAGGTGATATTCCAGATCGTCATGTCCATTCACTCCGTTCCATTTTTTCTGTTCCGTAAATATGCTCCTGATAAACCCGCCTGCCGCTGCCCGATCACTTGAGCGCCGCTGCCACCACGGCGGCCGCGCCGGCAAACAAGATCAGTTCGCCGCCTGTGACCATGAGGATGACCGGAAGCGTGGGGACCTGTCCCGGCGCCTTTTTCCGCCGGCCGATCCACAGGAAAAATCCCGCGGTCATCAGCAGGATGCCGGCCAGCCCGATCAGGCATATGGCAATAACGGCTATGCCCAGTCTGTCCATCGCGTCCGCCTCCCTTTCCGCTTTCAGATCTCGGTCAGTATGACCGGATTGCCATGTTCCTTTAGGACGCGGATCAGATCTTCCGTTTGGATCCACACCGTAGCCGTATTGTCATTGGGATGGACGCCGATCCGCTTCCCGGCGCACGCGGCGTCCAGATAGACCTGGACCCGGCGTTCCTCATCGTTTAAAATACCCAAAGGCGATACGGAACCGGGCGTCAGCCCCATGATCGCCATCAGATCGTCCGCCGAAGCGAAAGACAGGTTCCTCAGGCCGTGCTTTTTGCGGAAGGCCTTTAAATCTACCCTTTTATCGCCCCGGACGGTGATCAGGTAATAGTGACGTTTTTTATCATCCCGGACAAAAAGGTTTTTCGCGTCGTCTTCCGGATACGGAAGCGCCAGCGCGTCCAGTTCTTCCATATTGTAGACCGCCGCGTGTTCCGTCATCTCGTACGCGACGCCATGATCTGTCAGATATTGACAGGTTTGCGCTTTATCCATCGTGCCCGCTCCTCCCTTTTGATCGGATCTTATCAAGTATACTATGGCTGTCCATAATGATTCTATTATAAGCAGACTGCCGGAAAATGTAAAGGAAAGCAGGGGGGGAAGGAAAAAATGGCCTTGTCGACAGAAAACGACAATGAAAACGAGGCAAAGATTTTTTGTCTTTGCCCCGTCGTTTCATCACTCTTTTATCAGCGCCAAAAGGTTATCGGTCAACGCGTTCAGCTTTCTGTCCGCGTCTTCCATGTCTGTCCCTTTTACGCCCATATAAAACTTGATCTTCGGTTCTGTACCGGAAGGCCTCGCGCAGCACCAGCCGTCGTCTTCCAGATCGTAATAAAGGACATTGGAAGAAGGCAGCCCCGTTTCCGTGACTTTGCCGGTCTCCAGATCTTTTATCTCATTCTTCTTATAGTCCCGTATCCGAAGGACGCGGACGTCTCCAAAGGCTTTGGGCGGGTCATCGCGCAGGCCGGACATGATCGCCTGTATCTTTTCCACGCCATCCACGCCTTTCAAGGTGATGGAATGAAGGCCTTCTTTATAATAGCCGTATTTTTCATACAGATCCAGCATGGCGTCCCACA